>JANOYI010000053.1:0-1784 GCA_031428795.1 Ilumatobacteraceae bacterium
GGACCCGAAGCGTTCCAGGTAGTCGACGACCCCACGCACGGCGACGTCGTGACACTCCGCCAGGCCCTCGTCGCCGGTGAGCGCCCACCACACCGACAACGACTTCGGCGCCGACACCGTCGCATCAAACCCCGCCACCGCCCGAATCACCGTGCCGTTCGCAGTCGTCCGATCCACCAGGGGGTTACCAAGCGTCACCCCGGTGAGTGGGTCACAACCGGACAGCAATTGCTCGAGCGCGTCCGAGGACACCTCACCCGACAAACCAAGTTCCGCAGCCTGCGCGCCCGACCACACACCAGGCTGCTCACCAGGCGCCTGCGTCAGATACTTCGTGTAGTACTTCGCCGTCGCAACTGCCGAGCCGGCGTACAGGGTTGTCACACGCAACATGACAACACCCCGCAGCCCGCGGGCACCTGTCTGTCAATCATCAGTGCGGTACTTTCGGGAGCGGTCATCGCGATCGCCTCAGGACTCGATCGCCAGCGACAACTGGGCGGTCGGACGCGGCGCGACTGCGCGCTTGGTCGAGCGCGACGATCGCGTCACGGACTGCTTCGCGACCCGAGGCTCGATCGCGATCGGTTCAGGCGGCGGCCAAGTGACGGGGCCACCGAGCTGATCCTCGAGCCGATATCGCGGCACCCGGAACTGTTTTCCGTAGCGAATCACCGGAATGCCGGTGCGGCCACCCGACCGTTCGAAAGCGTTCGCCTCCCGATACGCCGTGCTCCGCCCGACCCGCAACACTGCCGCGGCCTCATCCAACGTGAGGAAGTCCGGTGGGGCCGTTGGAACGGCCACTGTCAGCTCGACCATTGGACTCGTCGGCATCATGCCTCCCCAAGACTGCGCGCGTCACACATCACTGCCAACGAACGGGACGCTTGCGACCGAACCGGGGAACAGCCAGAAACCTCACACCCGCTTACAGAGCACGAAACCCATCGAGCGCAGCGCAATCCGTCGGAGTCTGCAGCTCGGTCCGCGAAGCGGTGGCTCCTCAACACACCCTGCCACGTTGCACTCTTTGGTTGCGCAACACCGGCCAGCGTTGAGCGAGCCGGGGTCGTGACCCGGTGCTGCCCCGCGTGTTGCCGTCTTCAGGGCACAGGTGTCTGGCTGAGTTGTTTGCTCATCGGCGGCCTCGGCTCGCTTTCCGGAATAGCGCTCGTCCGGCCGCGCTTGTTCGCTCGTCGCGGTCCTCGATCAGATCGACCGCTATCGCTAGATCGGGCAGCGGCGAGCCGAGCACCATAGCGAGTTGGGCGCCTTCGAGTGCGACGGCACGCAAGGTCACGTCGCCGTCCTCGGCAGGACGCAACTTGAACTCTCTGACCAGTCGCTCGATGGTCGACCCTGCCGCGTACGCGTCGAACCTCGCGGATGACTCGGTGAGCCCTGCAGCCGCCGCAGTGGTGGCCGACAGCCCGGCGCAGACCAGCCCTGGCCTCGCCCTGAGACGCTCCAGATACGCAGGGCGTGTGTCGTAACGCTGGACGTCGGCACGGCGGCGCGCCAGCCACCGCCAGTCGTCGAGATCGCGGCCGGCCAGCGCCAGCAGCCGCCGGCGGCGCTCGCCCTTCACGTCGAACGTTTCGAGTACTTCCGGGCTGACGTCGGCCGCGAACCGCGACAACAGCGCCGCCCAAGCAGTGATCGGGGCGAGTGCCCGCCCACCATGGGGTTGACGCACATGGCGATACGCGGCAAGCGAGACCGCATCGACCAGCCACACAGAGCCGACCTTCGTCCCGGACAGCTCGCCGGCAGCGAGCAGT
>JANOYI010000054.1:0-2324 GCA_031428795.1 Ilumatobacteraceae bacterium
GTCGGTTCGTGCACGTTCAACCGTGGCGAGCACCCCACTATCGCGCAGCCGTCGTACCCGGTCAGCCAGAACTTCCCCAACGATCCGACGGGTGGCAAAGGGGCATACCTCACCTGGCGCTATGGCGACACCACCGACAACATGACCGCGGCGGCGATGTGGGTGCTGTTCCACTACTACGCGCAAGATGCCGCGGGCTCGAACCGGGCGACCAGCGCCACCGCGCCTCTGGTCCCGACGCTCTCCGGCATCGCCGCCGACAGTGGTTCCGCCGAACTGCAGGAGCGCGCACAGCAGCTCAACCATGAAGCCGTGCACTACTCCGGAAAGTGGCAGCTGGCAGTGGCGCTCGGCGCCGACGGCGTGGTCACCGCCACGCTCCTGTCGGGCACGACGCCGGTCCCCGGGCAACCAATCTCCGTACTCGTCAGTGGCAGCGACAGCCCGTCCGCTGCCACCACGGGTGCGGACGGCGCAGCCATGGTGACGGTTCCTCTCGCTGCCGGAACCGTCACCGTGGTCGCCACCGCAAGTGCCCCTGGTTCGTCGGCCGTCTTCCGTGGCACCCCCGCCTCGCCCGACCCCCATGGCGCCCAGACGCTGGTGACGGGCGGCGTACCCTCCGCGTTGTCCGCCACCGCGCAACTCGAAGTCGCTGCCCCCACGACCACGACCACGACCGTGCCCGAGACCACCACCACCATTCCGGAGACAACCACGACAACCACGGTGCCCGAGACCACGACCACCATTCCGGAGACGACCACGACGGTGCCCGAAACTACGACGACGATTCCGGAGACCACCACGACCGCTCCGGAAACGACCACGACCGTTGCGGACACGACGACAACGGGTGTGTCCCAAGCCCCGACCACGACCCCGACCACGACCATCATTCCAGTTGTCGTGACCACTACTTCCGTGACGATCCGGCGGGTCGTCACTTTGCCGCGAACGGGCGGCGGGGGCGATAGCACCATGGCGCACTTCGGCACTGCGCTGCTGGTCGGCGGCATTGGACTGCTGGGCACTCTGCGGCGCCGTGGCTCGCTCGCATACACTCACGAGGGTGACGCCGGTTGATGCCCTTGAACGAGTCGTGCACTGTCTGGATCGCGCCCACGACACCGGCTTCAAGGCCAAGGCGTTCGTGCGGGCGTTGGAAGTTGCTCGTTCGTTGCCACCCGAGGAACTCGTCCAGCGAGCCGATGCGGACACACTGACGGATCTCGAAGGCATTGGCGACAGCTCGGCGAAGGTGATTCGCCAGGCGCTGGCCGGCGGCGACGTTGCGTACCTCACGGATCTCGAAGCGACCACGCAGGTCCTCATCACCGCCGCCGGCGCGGTCTACCGCGATGCCCTGTTGGGCGACCTGCACCTGCACAGTCGATGGAGCGACGGTGGTGCGACCATCGAGGCGATGGCTCGCACCGCGGTCGCCGTTGGTCACCAGTACATGGTGCTGACCGATCACTCGCCTCGACTGACGATCGCCCATGGCCTCAGTGCCGAGCGGCTCGAGCAGCAACTGGCCGACGTTGCCACGCTCAACCGGCAGCTGGCGCCATTCCGCATCCTTACCGGCATCGAAGTCGACATTTTGGAGGACGGGAGGCTCGATCATGGCGACGACGTGCTTTCGCAGCTCGACGTCGTCGTCGCCAGTGTGCACAGCAAGCTGCGGATGGGTGAGAAGGAGATGACCGAACGCATGGTGCGGGCGGTCGCCAATCCGAATGTCGACATTCTCGGCCATTGCACGGGCCGGCTGATTGGCAAGCGCGACCCGTCCACATTCGATGCCGACTATGTGTTCGCCGCCTGCGCGCAGTTCCACACGGCCGTGGAAATCAATTGTCGGCCCGAGCGACTGGACCCACCGCGGCCTCTACTGCAGATGGCCGTCGAGTACGGCTGTTACTTCGCCATCAACAGCGACGCCCACGCCACCGGCCAGCTGGAATGGCAACCCCACGGCTGCAACCGGGCCGCCGAAGTCAGCGTGCCGCTGGACCGAGTGCTCAACACCTGGCCCGTCGAGCAACTGCTGGCATGGGTCGCGAACGGCTAAATCTGGCGGGCTGTGCCACGGCACAGAACGGGGTTCTGTCTGTGTTGTGACACAGCCGCCCACTGGCGGTAGAGGTCGCCGCGAACTGGCGTGACACAGAACGCGGCGGGGCCGTTGGGGCGGTGGCGTCGCCACGATAGGCTCGAAAGCTATGTCGAAGAAGACCAAGAAGCGCAAGGCGCGCCTGCGCCGCAGCAAGGCAAACCACGGCAAGCGCCCCAACATGGGGCGTGGCTGACGCATCCCT
>JANOYI010000055.1:0-1580 GCA_031428795.1 Ilumatobacteraceae bacterium
GCTGTCAGCACCTTTGGCAGCGGCCGAGTCTTGGACCCTTCGATGGCGGCCAGCAGATTGTCTGCCTTCGTTTCACCCCACTTGTCCAACGTCAGCAACTGTTCGCGCGTGAGCGAGTACACGTCGCCGGGGTCCGACACCAGCCCCGCCTCGCTGAGCTGCAGGACCGTGCTGTCGCCCAAACCTTCGATATCCATCGCGCCGCGCGAGGCGAAATAGATGATGCGCTGATCGCGCTGGAACGGGCAGGTGGGCTCGACGCAGCGTGTGTCGGCCTCACCCTCGGGCCGGACCAGTTCGGTCTGCAGCGGGCAGGGGCACAACCGAGGAAATTCCCACGGCACGCTGCCCGCTGGCCGCAGCGCAAGCACCGGGCCCACCACTTCCGGAATCACGTCGCCGGCCTTGCGGACCACCACCGTGTCGCCGGGCCGCACGTCCTTGACGGCCACCTGGTCCTGATTGTGCAGCGTGGCCAGGCTGACGGTAGACCCACCGACGAACACGGGCTCGAGCATCGCGAACGGTGTGGTGCGACCGGTACGCCCGACCGACACCATGATGTCGCGCAGGATGGTCGTGCGCTCCTCCGGCGGGAACTTGAAGGCGATCGCCCAGCGCGGGGCACGCGATGTGAAGCCCAACATCTCGCGCTGCGCCAACGAGTCGACCTTGATGACCACGCCATCGATCTCGTACGGCAGCGTGTGACGATGCTCTTGCCAGTGCTGACAGAACTCCAGGACTGCGTCGAGGTCGTCGACCAGGCGGATCTCCGGGTTCACCGGAAAGCCGATCGTTTGCAGGTATTCCAACGTCTCGTGGTGCGACGTGAACTCGGGGCCGTCGATCACTTCGCCCAGCTGATAACTCCAGAACGCCAACCCTCGGCCCGCGGTGATGGTCGAGTCCTTCTGCCGCAGGCTGCCAGCGCCAGCATTGCGCGGGTTCACCGGCACCGGCTCGGGCTTGCGCCCAGCAGCAATGCGCACCACGTTCTCAGCTTCTTTCGCAGCCTGCAGGCGAGAGAAAGCTTCCAGCGGCAGATACACCTCGCCGCGCACTTCGAGAACGCTCGGTGCCGACACGCCAGCGAGCTGCTTGGGTACCACGGCGATCGTCGCAACGTTGGCGGTGACGTCCTCGCCCACTCGCCCGTCGCCGCGGGTGGCGGCCTGCGTCAGCGAGCCGTTCTCGTAGCGCAAGCTCATCGCCAGCCCATCAATTTTCAACTCGCACACGAAGCGGGCCACCTCACCACCCAGGCCACGCGTCACCCGTTCGCCCCACGCGGCCAGCTCGTCGCCGTCCATGGCGTTGTCCAGGCTGGTCATCGGCACGCGATGAACCACCGGCGAGAACGCAGCGTTCAGCACACCCGTCGCAACCTGCTGCGTCGGCGACTCATCGTCAGCCAATTCAGGGTTTTCCACCTCTAACCGGGCAAGTTCGCGTACCAGCAGGTCGTAGTCGGCGTCGCTGACTTCCGGTGAATCGTCGGCGTAGTAGCGCTCGTTGTGGTGAGCGATCTGCGTTCGAAGTTCCAGGATCCGCTCGAGAGGCGTCATTCCTTCATTGTC
>JANOYI010000056.1:0-3283 GCA_031428795.1 Ilumatobacteraceae bacterium
GGGCCACGAATCCCGCGTCGTTGGCACCAGCGAAGTCGACCATTTCGCTGAACGAACCGCCCGATGAGAACTGGGCATCGTTGGCGGCGATCAAGGGGTAGTTCTCGGTGGAGAAGCTGGGCGTGATGTTCACATCGAGACACAGAGCGTCGTAGTAGCCCTTCGAGTCGGCCACCAGTACGTCGATGATGGAAGCGGAGGCGGCGAAGTCGTAGCTGGAGAGGTACGTGATGGTTCCCGCGGCCCTGTTGGCCTCGCAGCGGGCCGCAGGGAACGCCTCGCCGGCTGTGACGTCGAGTACGGGTGGCACAGAATCGCCAGGCACAGAATCGCCTGGTATCGAGCCGGTGTCGACGGTGCTGGGCGCTGGGTTGCCGATCGTGGTGTCGTCGCCGCTGCAGCTGGCAATGAGGGAGGCCGTGCCAATGGCGACAACGGCAAGGAGCGGAAAAGTGGCCCGGCGGCAAAGCATGAGCGCCGAGCCTAGCAACCCTCCCTCAGTGAAGAGTTCTGAAACGGTACTCGCTCGCTTGATGATCTGTTAGGCGAGCGTGTCGAACAGCGCCAGCACATTGGCGGTGCCCACGCCGACGCGATGACCGGTGCGGGAGATGAAGCCAAGCTGCACCCCGGTGGACGGGTCGTCGGCGGCGAAGAATTGCTCGTGACCATCGGCGTCGGCGGTGACCTCCGTGAGCAGCGGCGCACCGGTGTCACCGAGGCAGGCGTGGGCGTAGCCGGCGTTGAGGACCTCGATCGACACATGTTGCACACCGGGCCCACGCTGGGAGAGATACCGCGCCACGCCGGCGGAAGCCTCGGGCCCGACGAGCACGAACGTCACGCCTCCTGCTGCGAGGGCGGCGATACCGGGTCGCGGGTCGGCCAGCGTCAGTTCGTGAAACCCGAACCGTTGCGTCATTGATTGCGTAGCCGCAGCAAGGTCGGGCACAGCAACGACGACGTGGTCGACTCTGGTTGCCACCGTATCGAGGCCCGAGCGGTCGCCCAACGCAGCCTGCTTGTCGGGCGCCGGGTCTGGTCGATGGCCTGCGACTTCGATGCGATGGGTCTCGGTGAGCAGCACGCGGAAAAGCTGTTCAGCAAAGTCGGCGTCGACCCCCGCCTCAATCGCGCGTTGGCGACGTGATGTCACCACGTCGCGGACGCGGGCCGGCTGAATGACGGGTGTGTCAGAGCCCTGCTTGACAGCGGCGACCTCGCGGCAGACGGCCAGTCGTTCGGCAACAATGGCGATGAGGGCCGCGTCGAGTTGGTCGATTCGTGTACGTAACCCGGCCAGGTCAGGCGTTGGGTTGGCAGGTGCTTCATCGGCCATTGGTTGCACCGTATCGCCTCAGGTCATCGTCGGTTCAGGTCGAGCGAGTTCGTTGCGAAACGTGCCAACCCATCACCAGCCGCTGCAGCAGTGAGAGCAGCAGGAGAGCGATGGTGCCCAAGATTGCCATGGCGAAGATTGCACCCCACAGAGCATCGCCTTCGTTCAACGCCGCGGCCCGCTTGCCGATGGCCCCAAGGCCTTCATTGGCGAAGTTGCCGCCTTCAACGAGGTAGCTGGCGATGAGCGCCAGCCCGACGTTGTAGCGGGCGGTCGTGAACAGCGACGGGATCGCAGAGGGCAGCCGTAATCGCCACAGAACTTCCCAGCGCGACGCGTCGACCGACGCCAGCAGCTCGCGCGCTGCAGGGTCGGCGCTGCGCATGCCGTCGACAGTTGCGAATGCGAAGGCGGGCATGCAGACCAACGCCACGATGAATACGGCTGGGCGCGTACCCGAACCAAGCCACAACACCACCGACGCGATGTAGGCGACGAACGGTGTGACCTGCAGCAGCGTGAGCACCGGCTGGGCAGCATGCTCAGCAAATCGCGAGGCCGCCATTCCGGAGCCGATGATCAGGGCAAACAAGAGACCGATGGCTGTCCCGATGAGCGCGTGCTGCGTAGTGACCCGCGCAGCGCTGGCGTAGTCGCCGAAGTGGTCGGCGAGGTACGCGACGATGCGAGAGGGGGCGCGCAACACGAATGGCCGCACATCGCCGAGGCGAACGACGGCTTCCCACACGGCGAGGAAACCAACGATGCCGACGAACGGCGCGAACAGCCGCTTGGTCATGACCGCATGCCCTGGTGCAACGCGTGGCGGACGTTGGCGCAGAGTTCGACAAAGCGAGGATCGTCTTCCACGTCGGCGGAACGCGGACGAGGTAAATCAATGGCAATGTCTGCGACGATCGCGGTTGGCCGCGGGCTGCTGACGAGCACCCGGTCGCTCAAGGCGACGGCCTCGGCGATGCTGTGCGTGACGAAGAGAACCGTGACGCCGCGACCCTCCACCAATCGGTTCAGGATGCTGCGCATCTCCGAACGAGTGATCTCATCGAGTGCAGCAAATGGCTCGTCCATCACCAGTAGCGGAGCGCCAAGGGTGAGCGCCCGCACGAGAGCGACGCGCTGCTGCATGCCGCCGGACAGCTCATGCGGGTACACATCGAGGAAGTCGCCGAGGCCTACCTCGTGAAGGAGAGAGGTGGGCTCTGTTGCCTCAGCTGGGTTGGCCCCGCGGTTGACGTCGAGGAGCAGACGAGCGTTCTCGTACACCGTGCGCCACGGCAAGAGGCCAGGCTGCTGGGGCACCATTGCCACACGCTTGTGTGACCGTGCGGCGCGAGGGCTTGCGCCGTCGACCGTGATCCCACCGGCGGACGCGGGCTCCAGGCCGGCGATCACCCGAATGAGTGTCGTCTTGCCGCAACCGGAGGGGCCAATCACGCTCACGAACGAGCCACTCAGCACATCGATCGACAACGGGTCCACGATCGCCAAGTCGCCGAACGACTTGGTGAGGTCCCGCAGCTCGATCCGACTCATCCGTGCCGAGTGTAGGGACGTGATCGCCTCATGCCGTCGGGCGAGGGTTTGATCCGGAGGAGTCGCCGCTAGTATTGCGACGTCCATTGGGGCTCAACCTCCGATGCGATGCCAGTGGCTCACCCGCCACGGCGACCTCCTTCTGGAAGGCTTTCTCATGGCAGATCAAGACATCATCAACAAGCACAAGCTCCACGAGGGCGACACGGGCTCGCCCGAGGTGCAGATTGCGTTGCTCACCGGCCGCATCAACCACCTCACCGGTCACTTCAAGACCCACAAGAAGGACCACCACAGCCGTCGTGGCCTGCTCAAGCTGGTCGGCCAGCGCCGCCGCATGCTCGATTACGTGAAGGGCATCGACGTCGAGCGCTACCGCGCCATCGTCGC
>JANOYI010000057.1:0-1699 GCA_031428795.1 Ilumatobacteraceae bacterium
TGAGCGCGTGGTCATCGCCACCAAGTTCGGTCTCGTCGGCACCGACAAGTTTCCTCACGGCAGCAGCCACCCCGACGTCATCCGGGCGACCGCCGACGCATCACTGCAGCGTCTTGGTGTGGACAAGATCGATCTGCTCTATCAGCACCGAGTCGACCCCGACGTGCCCATCGAAGATGTCGCTGGCGCTGTCAAGGAACTCATCGACGCGGGCAAGGTGGGGCACTTCGGAATGTCCGAGGCGGCAGCCGGCACTGTGCGGCGTGCCCACGCGGTGCAGCCCGTCACCGCTGTGCAGAGCGAGTACTCACTGTGGTGGCGGCGGCCGGAGGTGGAACTGTTCTCCACATTAGAGGAGCTGGGCATCGGGTTCGTGCCCTTCAGTCCGTTGGGCCGAGGTTTCCTGACGGGCGCTATCGATCAGAACACCACCTTCGCCAAGGACGACTTTCGCAACATCATTCCGCGGTTCACGCCCGAAGCGCGTAGCGCCAACCAGGGATTAGTTGATCTGCTCAAGGCGATTGCTGAGCGTAAGAATGCGACGGCCGCCCAAATCGCGCTCGCGTGGCTACTGGCGCAGAAACCATGGATTGTGCCGATTCCGGGCACTACGAAGATCACACGACTGCAGGAGAATCTCGGTGCGGTGGACATCGAACTGACTAACGCAGACCTCGCCGAGATCGAAGCTGCTGCTGAGCTGATCCAGGTCGAGGGCGGGCGCTATCCCGAAGCGCTCGAGCGGCGAACCAACCTTTGATGTTCTGACGACAGACGCGACTGTGCCCCTCCGCTCACAGGAGGGAAGGGGCACAGTCGTCAGTCGGTGAGATTTGGATTAGGCGAGGTCGAAGCGGTCGGCGTTCATGACCTTGTTCCACGCCGCCACGAAGTCGGTGACGAACTTCTCTGAGGCATCGCTGGCCGCGTAGACCTCTGCGACGGCCCGCAGCTGCGAGTTCGAGCCGAAGACGAGATCGTGACGCGTGCCGGTCCACTTGACTGCGCCGCTGGAGCGGTCGCGACCCTCGAAGGTGTCGGCCGACCCGGAGGTGGGCTTCCACTCGGTGGCCATGTCGAGCAGGTTGACGAAGAAGTCGTTGCTCAGCGTGCCGACCCGGTCGGTCAGCACACCATGTGCCGAACCGCCCGTGTTGGCGCCGAGCACCCGAAGGCCGCCGACGAGTACGGTCATCTCAGGGGCGGTGAGGCCGAGCAACTGTGCACGGTCAACCAGCAACGCTTCTGCCGGGAGCATGTGGCCCTTGCCGAGAAAGTTGCGGAAACCGTCCGAGGCGGGCTCGAGCGCTGCGAACGACTCGACATCCGTTTGCTCCTGCGACGCATCGGTACGGCCAGCAGCGACCGGCACGGTGATGGTGTGACCAGCTGCCGCGGTTGCGGCCTCGATGGCTGCAGCACCGCCGATGACAATCAGGTCGGCTATCGAGACCGTGGTTCCCGACGCTGCCTGTACACCTTCGAGAACTCCGAGCACCCGGCGCAGTTCGGCGGGGTCGTTGACCTCCCACTCGACCTGCGGCGAAAGACGCAGGCGGCCGCCGTTGGCACCGCCACGCTTGTCGCTGCCACGGAAGGTGGAGGCCGAAGCCCACGCCGTCCGTACCAAGTCGCTGACGCTGAGACCGGAGGCGAGCACAGCAGCCTTGAGGGCGGCAACGTCGGCGTCGCTGAG
>JANOYI010000058.1:0-6921 GCA_031428795.1 Ilumatobacteraceae bacterium
CCCGGCTGGGCGACGGTGTGGACCCACTCGATGTGTTGGCGGCCATGCTGCAGGCCTACGACGAACTGCCCGCTGATGTGTCGTTTCTGTACCGCAACAACCTGGGCACGCTGGGTCGCAGCGTCCGCGTGGAGTTGCCCGACGGGGTTGTTGAGGGCCGCGCCCTCGATGTCGAGCCCGACGGCCGCCTCGTGGTCCTCGACGTCTGCGGCATCACCCACCGCTTCGCAGTAGGCGACATAGTCCACCTCCGATAAAGGCCCCAGCAATTCACAATCGCACGTGTCACATTCTGACCTCGGTGTGATTCGGTGGGGCCGCGACACGTGCGATTGTGAATGTCAGCTGGCTGGTCGAAACTCATCCAACAGCGTGGAGATGACGTAGTCCGGGTCGTCGATGACGTCGGCAGTCGTGAACTCGATGACGTGGTTGCCGAGGTGTTGCAGCTGATTTCGCCTGCGGGAATCGCGCTGACGGTCTCGATCCGACGTGTGGCCGAGTCGTCCGCTGACCTCGACGATGGTCTTCGTTGCGGGAAAGGTGAAGTCGACTCGTGCCACGCGTTCCCCGTTGCGCCGGAAGATGATCTGGCACTCTGGACGAGGGAGTTCGGCGAGTCGCATTAGCCGGAGAAATCTCCGCTCCAGATGCGATTCACCGCCCGAGTCGAGCAGCAGCTCGCTGAGAAATGTGGTTCCAGCGCGGCCTGTTCCGCGAAGTGTCGCGAGTCGGTTGGTGACTTTGAGCAGGGCAGTTCGTCGCATCCTGATCGCGCTATCGATCGCGTTTTCGAGGTCCTTCGCCGGCGGTCGTTGTGTCGCGTAGTCGAGCAGGGCGCGGGTGGCGGAGGTTGTGCGCACATCGTTGTGGTTGATGACATCGCCTCGGTTCCAGCGCTTGGTGGTGTGGATCGTTGCCCAGTTCGGGATCGATCGCCGACCTCTCGGTACGAGGAACTCCGCCTGAGTTGGCTCGGCGACTTCGACGTCTAGCCACCTGAGAGCGGTGGTCCCGAAGAGGGCGCCACGGTCTCCCAGCCATGAGGCGCCCGCCCTGACCTTCATATCGAAGGTCAGTGGCGTTGCCACATGGCGGAACTGGTCCGGCGCGACCTGTATCCAGAGCCCGTCCGCCTGTGCACGCTCCCACACCCAGTCGGAAACTCCCACCTCGCGTCGGCCAGAAGCGGTGACAAGCGAGTGGTGGGCGGCTGCCCATTCGATCAACGCGGTTTCGTTCCTCACACCCCTACTGGGCACGGTGAGATCGCGAACTCGGCAAAATAGAATTTCACAATCGCACGTGTCGCGGCCTGACCTCGGTGTGATCCGGTCAGGGGCGCGACACGTGCGATTGTGAACGTTGTGACGGGTTGCGGAAGGGTGGGGCAAGTAGCGTGAATGGCCGTGCTTGCTCAGGACACCACTCCGCTGCCGCGCAAGCGCCGTCTGTCGACGTTCTTGCTTGTCGCCCTACTGACGACCGTCGTCGCAGGCGCTGGCACACTGATTGCTGCCCGGAGCGTCGTGGACAATGTGCCGCGCGTTGCGGGCGTGTCGGAGGTGCTCAGCCTCAGCAGCGGCAACATCGAGAACTATCTGCTGGTGGGCAGCGACAGCCGTGCGCTGGGCGACCCCAACACCGGCGAGACCGGCGACGTGACCGGGAATCGCAGCGACACGATCATGGTGATGCGCGTCGACACCAGCAGCGGCAGTGCCAGCCTGCTCTCCATTCCCCGCGACCTATGGGTCGACCGCTACGGCCACGACAGCAAGGGTCGCATCAACTCGTCGTACAACGACGGGCCTGCGGCGTTGGTGCAAACCGTGCAGGGTGGCGAACTGAGCATCCCGATTCATCACTACGTAGAGATCGACTTCTCGGGCTTCAAGGCCCTCGTCGATGCGCTCGGCGGCGTGCAGGTGTGCTTCTACTACCCGACTCGCGACTTCAATACCGGTCTCGATATCCCCGTCGGCGGCTGCTACCTGCTCGACGGAACACAGGGCCTGGCGTACGCTCGCAGCCGGTACTACGAGGAGTTCCGCGACGGTGAGTGGCGGACGGACCCGACCTCGGATCTTGGCCGCTCGACACGCCAGCGGGCATTCGTGAATGCCTGTTTGCAGACTGCGCTCGCTCAGGTAAAGGCCAACCCATTCAGTACGGGCGAGCTGGTGACAGCCATGAGTTCTGCCATCCGCATCGACGACGAGCTCGACCCGATCGGCGCCGGCGCCTCGCTACGCACAGCCGTTGGCGACGGCTTGTTGACCTACTCGCTGGCCGTGGTCGGCGAGACAATCGACGGAAACTCTGTGCTCCTTCTCGCTGACGGCGCCGAAGCGGTGCTGGCCTACTTCCGCGGTGACGGGCCAGCTCCGGCGCCTAGCGCCTAGGTCAGTCCGCCATACTGGTCGAATGTCGATCGTCAACGAAAGCGACACAGTCGCCGGTGTGTACACCGTGGAGCCAAGCGTCCACGGCGACCAACGCGGATTGTTCATCGAGACCTACCGCCGCGAGTGGTTCCCCAATGGCCGCGAGATGCTGCAGGGCAACCGCTCGAACAAGCAGCAGAACGCCGTCGTTGGTTTGCACTATCACCTGCACCAAGCCGACTACTGGTACTGCCCCGTCGGCACCATTCGTGTCGTTCTTCACGACCTGCGCGAGGGCGGCCCGACGTACGGCGGCACCATGGCGTTCGACATCTCGGGCGAGAACCACCTTGGCGTGTACATCCCGCCCGGCGTGGCGCACGGTTTCGCGGCGCTGACCGATGTTGTGATGACGTACCTGGTCGACAACTACTACAACCCTGCCGATGAGCTGGGCGTGAAGTGGAACGACCCGGTGATCGGCGCCGACTGGGGCGTCACCGAGCCCATCATGTCAGCGCGCGATGAGGCCAACCCCTTGCGCGCTGACCTGCCGGAGGGTCGTAAGCCCTACTGGCAGATGAGAACGTGAACTGAAAGGCGAACGATCATGAAACTGTTCATCACCGGCGCTGCCGGCTTCATCGGTTCGAACTACGTCCGCTGGCTGCTGGCCAACAGCGACGACGAGATCACCATCTTTGACGCACTCACCTACGCGGGCAACATGGAGAGCATCCGCGACGTGCTCGACGACAAGCGCACCACGTTCGTGCATGGCGACATCTGCGACGAGGACGTCGTCGTGCAGAGCATGGACGGCCACGACGCGGTGGTGCACTTTGCGGCCGAAAGCCACGTGGACCGCAGCATCAAAGACCCGTACGCGTTCGTGCGCACCAACTGCTTCGGCACCAACGTGATGTGCGACGTGGCCCGCCGTGTCGGCGTGCAGAAGTTCCTGCACATCAGCACTGACGAGGTCTACGGCACCATCGACGAAGGCTCGTTCAGCGAGACCGACGTGCTGACACCCCGTTCGCCGTACAGCGCGGCCAAGGCGGGAAGCGATCTGATAGCGCTCAGCTACTTCACCACGCACAACTTGCCCGTCGTGGTCACGCGCTGCAGCAACAATTACGGCCCGTTTCAGTTCCCCGAGAAGGTCATCCCGCTGTTCACCAGCAACTTGCTCGACGGTCGCAAAGTGCCGCTCTACGGCGACGGCGGGAACGTACGCGACTGGATCCACGTCGAAGATCACAACCGTGCCGCGCACCTGGTGCTGCAGCACGGCGTGCTGGGCGAGATCTACAACATCGGAGCGCACGAAGAGTTCACCAACCGCGAGCTCACCTACAAGCTGCTCGAGCTCTGTGGCCGCGACGAAAGCTTCATCGAGCCGGTGGCGGACCGTCTGGGTCACGACCGTCGTTACTCGGTCAACATCGACAAGATCACCGCGCTGGGCTGGAAGCTGGAGAACTCCTTCGAGCAGGGCTTGGCCGACACAGTTGCCTGGTACCGCGATAACCGCTGGTGGTGGGAACCGTTGAAGGCCAAGGCGGGCTTGTAGGTGCGAGTTCTGATCACCGGTGCTGGCGGTCAGCTCGGCATTGACGTAGCGGCCGCCTGCGCTGTAGCCGGCGACGAGGTCTTCGCCTTCGATCGCGAAGGGCTGGACATCGGGTCCCGCTCCGCTGCGCATAACGCCATCACCTCGCTGCGTCCAGAGGCGGTCATCAACTGTGCAGCGTGGACGGCTGTCGACGCGTGCGAAGGCGACCCCGATCGCGCGCTGGCGCTCAACGGCACGGCCGTGCGTTGGCTTGCCGAGGCTTCGCATCGCGCCGGCGCGCACCTGGTGCAGGTCAGTACCGACTACGTCTTCGACGGCACGCTCGACCGGCCGTACCACGAGTGGGACGACACCGATCCGCAGAGTGTCTATGGACTCACCAAGCTGATCGGTGAGCGAGAGGCGCTTGTGCTGGGCCCGTCAGCGACCGTCGTGCGCACCTCGTGGGTATGCGGCCGCAACGGCAGCAACATGGTCAAAACCGTCATGCGTCTGGCCGACGCTCACCCGCAGATGTCGTTCGTGGATGACCAGATTGGCCATCCCACATTCACGCACGACCTGGCGCCTGTACTGCGCCGCCTCGCACTCGACCGCTTGAGCGGAGTCGTGCACGCCACCAACCAAGGTGCGTGCTCGTGGTACCAGTTCGCCGGCGAGGTGGTCGCGGCGATGGGCAAGGACCCGGCAATGGTGCAGCCAATCGCAACCGTCGATCTACAGCCCGCTCGGCCGGCACCACGTCCTGCCAACAGCGTGCTCGACAACACCGTCCTACGAATGGCCGGCTTCGCCCCCACACGCGACTTTCGTGAACCGTTGCGTGAGACAGTTGCGGCGTTGATGAACGGCGAAACCAACTAGCCAGAGACGGCGATCAGGGCTGCGCCGGCGACGGCCAGCAGAATGCCGCCAATGTTGATTCGACTGACAGGTTCGTGATCGAACCGGTTGGCCAGTGCGGTCGTGGCCAATGGGTACAGCGAGCCCAGGACTGTTGCCACAGCGATGGGGCCGAGCTGCAGTGCGTGGTTGATCGCAAGTGCCGACGCCGCCATCAAGACTCCGGCGATGACGGCTAGTCGCGGCGGGCGGGTCATCACGGGGACACGACGGACAGCACACAACGTGCCCACTGTGACGGTGCCGCCGATTGCAGCGAACACAACCGGCCACTGGCCGCTCTCGGTGTCGGTGTGCCCGATGGCCATGAAGAAGACGGCGAACCCGGCGCCCGACACCACAGCCGACACGATCTCAGCGCGGAGCCCTAGCGACCCCACACCGCTGTCGCGTCGAAAGGCCAATGCGGGTATGGCCAACAACGCGAGTGCGATGCCGGCCCAGCGGCCACCTGAGAGTGAGACGCCCGTGACGAAGTCGAACGTCACTGGCACAAGTGCAGTGGTCAGAGCTGTCAACGGTGCGACAACGCTCATTCGGCCGCCTGCGAGTGCGCGAAAGAACACGATGTAGGCGGCGCCGCCGGCTGTTCCGCCGAGAAGACCGAGCAACGCGTCGCCACCACGCAAGTGCTGCCACCCGATCGCGACTGCGAAAATCGGGAGCAGCACGAGGTTGGTCATCTGGGACACGAACCCCACATGCAGCGGGGTATGCCGGACGGAAGCTCTGCCACCCAAATAGTCCGCTGTGCCGGAGATGAGCGCCGCGACCAGAGCGAGGGCGACGACCATTGGCTCACATTACTCACACGGTGTAGATTGTTTGGGTCCAAACTATTTCGGAAATCGGTGAGGGGTTCATCCATGGGTGAGATCGTCGGCTCGGCTCTTGTTGCGCACGTGCCGCCACTGGTGCTTCCCGAAGACGTTCGGCTCGAGCTGAACCATGGCAAGGACTTCTCGATTGTCGACGGGCTGCATCGAATGCGTCGCGAGTGCATCGACCCCCTGAACGCCGACACGCTCATCGTGCTCGACACTCACTGGTACACCACCTTCGAGTGGGTCGTCTCGGCGCACGAGCGCCGCGAAGGCAAGTTCACCAGCGAAGAGTTGCCCCGGGGCAACCCGCAGATGCCCTTCGACTTCATGGGCGACCCCGAACTGGCCTTTCTTGTCGCCGAGGTTGCGGCTGAGCGCGACGACACATGGGTGCATGCGAGCAACGACCCTTACCTGCCGATTCACTACGCAACGGTGTACCTCACTCCCTTCCTGCAGGCCGACGAGAAGTGGATGACAGTCAGCACGTGCCAGACGGCGGAGCTCAACGACATGCTGATCTTCGGTGAGGTTCTCGGCGAGGCGATTCGTCGCTCGAACCGACGCGTCGTGATCCTGGCCAGCGGGGGGCTGTCACATAAGTTCTGGCCGCTCAGTCAACTGCGCCAGCACGAGGGCGCCGATCCGAACGACGTTCTCAGCCCTGAGCACCGCGCCGCAGACGAGCAGGTCATCAGGTGGCTGGAAGCGGGCGACCATGCCTCCGTGCTGGCGAACTACAGCGAGTTCCGCAAGTTCACCCCAGAGGGCCGCTTTGCCCACTACGTCATCATGGCTGCTGCATCAGGCGGCACGACGTGGAAGTCGCCGGGCGTGGCCTACAGCGACTATGAAAACGCTGCAGGAACCGGGCAGATCCATCTCTGGTTCCCGGCGAACTAGTTCACACCACTCACCCCCCCCCAGAAACAACGACAGGAACTCATATGCGATTGGCGAACTATGCAGGCCGCGCGGTCATCGTGATCGACGGTCACGCGATTGACGTCGAGCAGGCCAGCGGTGAGCAGTTGGGCAGCGACCCGATGCTGCTTGCGGACCTCGCCAACCACGACGCGCTGCGAGCCATCGCCGACGCAGTCACCCCGATCGAATGGCCGCTCCTCGATGAGGGCCTGTTGGGTGCACCGGTTCCGCGTCCGCCGAAGGGTTACGGCGTTGGCCTGAACTACAAGCAGCACGCAATCGAGAGCGGTCGCGATATGCC
>JANOYI010000059.1:0-1823 GCA_031428795.1 Ilumatobacteraceae bacterium
AGCTCCGCGAGTCGAGTGAACGCATCGATGAGGGTTGCGTGGTCGGCAGCGAGGGCGGCGTGACGGGCCTTGGGCTCCCCGTCAGCGTGCCACGACCTGCGCCAACGTCCGTCGGTGCTGCGCAGCTCGCGAAGGAGAAACTCACCGTTGGCGATGGCTGCTACGGTCCAGTCCTCACGACCGAACGCGGCGGCCGCCTCGCACAGGGCCGCCAACATCAGGCCGTTCCACTCTGCCAAGACCTTGTCATCAAGACCCGGACGCAGCCGCAGTTCCCGCGCTGCGAACAGCTGTTGCCGCGCCTGCTCGATGTGCGCCGGACGAGCTAACTGTCCGCGGTGTTGTAGCCGTGCAGGGATGGTGCGACCCTCGAAGTTGCCGTCGTCGGTGAACTCGTACCACTCCAGCGCAGCGTCTGCATCGACGCCCAGCACGGTACGTACCTCTTCGATTGTCCACGTATGGAACAGACCCTCGTGGCCGTGCCCGTCGGCGTCGGGGGAGTCGGCGTCCTGGGCGGAAAAGAACCCGCCGTCCGGATGACGAAGCTCGCGTAGGACGTACTCGACTGTCTCTTCGACGACTTGGCGATAACGGGCCTCGCCGGTGAGCAGCGCCGCGTGTGCGTAGACGCGTATGAAGAGCGCCTGGTCGTACAGCATCTTCTCGAAGTGCGGCACCAGCCACTGGGCATCCACCGAGTAGCGGGCAAAGCCACCGCCGATGTGGTCGTAGATGCCACCGCTGGCCATCGCGTCGAGCGTGGTGGTCAGCATGTTCATCCGCTGTTCGTCGGGTTGCATTGCCAGCGAACGGGCGATGAGGTCGAGGCTCATCGTGGATGGGAACTTCGGGGCGCTGCCGAAGCCGCCCCACTCGGGGTCGAACTGGGTGCCGAGCTGCGTCAGTCCGGCCTCGACAATTTTGGGCTCGGGATAGTCGGCCACCGGCAGCACCTTCGCCGAGCGCTGCAGCGCATCGCCGAGCGCGGTGATGTTCTGGCGAAGATCGTCGGGGCGGGTGCGCCACACGTCATCGACGGCGGTCATCAACTGTAGGAACGCTGGCTTGGGGAAGTACGTGCCGCCGTAGAACGGTTCGCCGGCTGGGTTCATGAAGACGGTCATCGGCCAACCACCACGCCCGGTCATCGCCTGAACTGCGTCCATATACAGGGCGTCAACGTCGGGGCGTTCCTCGCGGTCGACCTTGACGTTGACGAACAGTCGGTTCATCTGCTCGGCGACTTCAGCGTCCTCAAAACACTCGTGCGCCATCACGTGTCACCAGTGGCAGGCCGAGTAGCCCACGCTCAGCAGGATCGGGACGTTGCGTTCCTTCGCTTCAGCAAACGCCTCAGGCCCCCACGCATACCAATCCACCGGGTTGTCACGGTGCTGCCGCAGGTACGGAGAGGTTTCCTGAGCAAGGCGATTCGTCACACCTGCACGGTACCGCTAGGCCGTGCCGACCACCTTGGCTAGGCGCCGACGGCGTGGTAGCCGCCGTCGACGTGCACGACTTCGCCGGTGGTGGCGGGGAACCAATCGCTGAGCAGCGCCACACACGCCTTGGCAACCGCCGACGAGTCGGTGACGTCCCAGCCCAGCGGTGCGCGGTCGTCCCAGATGTCTTCGAACTTCTTGAAGCCGGGAATGCTCTTGGCCGCCATTGTCTTCACAGGACCCGCCGCGACAAGGTTGCTGCGGATGCCCTGCGGGCCCAGCTCGCGGGCCAGGTAGCGGCTGACGCTTTCCAGTGCCGACTTGGCGACACCCATCCAGTTGTACGCCGGCCAGGCCACAGTGTTGTCGAAGTCGAGC
>JANOYI010000060.1:0-17837 GCA_031428795.1 Ilumatobacteraceae bacterium
TGCCCCTGCGATCATCAGCGTGCCGATTCTGGCGCGCTGCGGGTGGAGCAAGTTGGCAGCCCCGTTCCTCACCGGCGAACCATTCGACGCCGCAGCGGCACGCGACATGGGGCTGGTCACCCACGTCGCCGACGACGTCGCAACCACAGTTCAAACGCTCATAGCTGGCATTCTGGCGGGCGCCCCGAACGCCGTCGCGGCCAGCAAACATCTGCTGCGCAATGTATCAACCTCGTACTCCGAGATGACCGTGCTCAGCGAGTCGCTATTCCGGTCCGACGAGGCCGCTGAAGGCATGCGCGCCTTTGCCGAAAAGCGCCCACCCTCGTGGGCGACACCGATGAGGGAGACAGAGGTCTGACGTGCCGGTGCTTCCCGATCGCGTGAACACCGCCAGCGAGGCGTACACGGCCAATCGCGCTGCGCTCCAGGCACAGCTCGACGCCCACGACGAGCAACTGCAATTGGTGAATGGCGGTGGCGGCGAGAAGTACGTGGCGCGGCATCGGCAGCGCGGAAAGCTGCTGGTTCGCGAACGCATCGAGGCACTGCTCGACCCCGGGTCACCGTTCCTCGAACTCTCCCCGCTTGCCGCCTACGGCAGCCAGTTCCCGGTAGGTGCTGGCACAGTTGCCGGCATCGGCGTCGTGGAAGGCGTCGAGTGCATGATCACCGGCAACGACCCCACACAACGCGGCGGTGCCAGCAACCCGTTCACACTCAAGAAGAACCTGCGCGTGAACGACATCATCCGCGAGAACCGGCTGCCGACCATTGCGCTGACGGAGTCGGGCGGCGCCGACCTACCGACGCAGAGCGAGATCTTCATACCCGGCGGTCGCGGTTTTCGCGACATCACGAACGCATCGGCTGCGGGCATACCGCAGGTGTCACTCGTGTTCGGCAACTCCACTGCAGGCGGTGCCTACGTGCCCGGCATGAGCGACTACGTCGTCATGATCAAGGAGCGCTCGAAGGTGTTTCTCGGCGGCCCACCGTTGGTGAAAATGGCCACCGGTGAGGACAGCGACGACGAAAGTTTGGGGGGCGCCGAGATGCACGCGCGGGTCAGTGGACTTGCCGACTACTTCGCCATCGATGAGCTCGACGCCATTCGCCTCGGCCGTCAGATCATCAAGCGCATCAACCATCGCAAGCGCGGGCCTGGCCCTCGCGGCGCGGGCCAGGCGCCGAAGTACGACGTGGGCCAACTCCTTGGCATTCCCAGTGCCGACCCGAAGGTGCCGTTCGACCCGCGCGACGTCATTGCACGCATCGTTGACGAGAGCGACTTCGACGAGTTCAAACCGCTCTACGGCACGTCGTTGGTCACCGGCTTCGCTGAGCTGCACGGTTACCCGATCGGCATCCTCGCCAACCACCACGGCGTGTTGTTCAGCGAGGAGAGCGAGAAGGCCGCGCAGTTCATCCAGCTCGCCAACCAGATCGACACACCGCTCGTCTTCTTACAGAACACCACCGGCTACATGGTGGGCAAAGAATTCGAGCAGCGCGGCATCATCAAGGACGGCTCGAAAATGATCAACGCCGTCTCCAACAGTCGCGTGCCGCACCTCACCATCAACATGGCCGCCTCGTACGGTGCAGGCAACTACGGCATGTGCGGGCGCGCCTTCGGGCCGCGGTTTCTGTTCGCGTGGCCGAACGCAAAGAGCGCCGTCATGGGGCCGGCACAGCTGGCTGGTGTGATGAGCATCGTCGGCCGCGAGTCGGCTGCCAGCATGGGCAGACCGTTCGACGAAGAAGCCGACGCGGCCATGCGAGCGATGATCGAGGACCAGATCGAGCGAGAGTCGTTGGCGATGTTCATGAGTGGCAAGGTGTATGACGACGGCATCATCGACCCTCGTGACACACGCACTGTTCTGGGCATGTGCCTGAGCGTGGTCGACAATCAGCCCATCGAGGGAACACGCGGCTACGGCGTGTTCAGAATGTGACTGCCATGCCCGCGATTCACACTGTTCTCGTCGCCAATCGCGGCGAGATTGCTCGCCGGGTATTTCGGACGTGTCGCGAGCAAGCCATCTCCACAGTCGCCGTCTTCAGCGATGCAGACGCCAACACCGCCTTCGTCCGCGAGGCTGACAACGCGGTCCGCTTGCCCGGCAACGCGTCCGCAGACACGTACCTGCGTGGCGACCTGATCGTTGAAGCCGCGCAACGATTCGGTGCCGCAATCCACCCCGGCTACGGCTTTCTGTCAGAGAACGCCGAGTTCGCCCAGCAAGTGCTCGATGCCGGCCTCGTGTGGATTGGTCCGCCGCCGTCGGCGATCGCTGCCATGGGTTCGAAGATCGAAGCGAAACGTCTGATGCGGACCTTCGGCGTGCCGGTCGCCCCCGACAACACCGTCGAGTCGGTCGATGAAGTCGGACTGCCAGCGCTCGTGAAGGCATCCGCAGGCGGCGGCGGACGCGGCATGCGCATCGTCCGCAGCGCCGAGGAGCTAGCTGACGCGATTACCTCCGCCGAGCGCGAAGCCCTGGCCGCATTCGGTGACGGCACGGTGTTCGTCGAGCGATACCTAGAACGCGCCCGCCACGTCGAGATCCAAGTTCTGGCCGACACGCACGGGAACGTCATCGCGCTACACGAGCGCGACTGCACGCTGCAACGCCGCCACCAGAAAGTGCTCGAGGAGGCGCCGTCTCCCGCAGTCGATGCCGAGTTGCGAGAACGGATGGAAGCCGCAGCCATCGCTGCTGCCATTGCCGTTGGCTACGTCGGCGCTGGCACTGTGGAGTTCCTGCTGGACGCCGACCGCAACTTTTGGTTTCTGGAGATGAACACTCGGCTGCAGGTCGAGCATCCGGTCACCGAAGCAGTGTGCGGAGTCGATCTGGTGTCGCTGCAGCTGTCCATTGCCGAGGGCCAACCCATTCCGGCATCGCTGCTTGCGGACATACCCATGAACGGCCACGCCATAGAGGTTCGACTCTGCGCCGAGGACCCGTACAACGCTTATCTGCCCAGCTCAGGGGTATTCCACACGTTCACGTTCCCCGCCGTTCCCGGTGTGCGGGTGGACAGTGCGCTTGAGTCTGGCGATGACGTCTCGCCCTTCTACGACTCGATGATCGCCAAGGTGATTGCCCACGGCGCCAGCCGCGCCGAGGCAGCTCGCCGACTGATACTGGCGCTCGAGGGGGCAAACCTGCACGGCCCGCTCACCAACCGGCCACTACTTCTGAACTTGCTCGCTCAGTTGACCGAAGTCGACGGTGAAGACTGCCCCGGCATCGACACCGGCTGGCTTGATCGTCAAGACCTCGGCCACGCTCCACGGCCGGCACCCGAAATTGTCGCTGCAGGCGCGCTGGCTCTCGTGCGCGCTCGTGCCGGTCGCTTCCCGATCGGCTGGCGAAACAACCCTTCGCAGCCACAGGCCGAACGCGTTGGCGACCATGTGGTGCGCTACACGTTCGACCGGGGCGACCAGCTGACCACGCTCTCCGTCGACGACGGGATGATCGACCTCGACGTGGGAGCACGCGACACCATCGCTCGAATCCCAGCCACCGTCGTGGAGAACAGGGTCTATGTCGCTGGCGGTCGTTACGCGTTCGAAGTGCCGCCGCGTTTTGTTTCACCCGACGAGGCCGGGCGCGCCGGAGGCACTGTCGCCCCAATGCCAGGTCGCGTGATCAGCATCTTGGTTGCAGTCGGCGACATCGTTGCTGCAGGGCGGCCATTGCTGATCATGGAGGCAATGAAGATGGAGCACCAGATCACTTCTCCACACCCCGGCACTGTGAGCGAAGTGTTCGTTCAAGCTGGCCAGCAGCTCGATAGCGGTCAGCCGCTCGTCACGGTCGACCCGTCATGAACCAGCGGGACCCATCGCGGCCTGTGCGGATTGCGAACTGCAGCGGGTTCTTTGGCGACCGCTCGTCGGCGGCCAGCGAGATGGTGAACGGCGGCGACATCGACGTGCTCACCGGCGACTGGCTCGCCGAGCTGACGATGTTGATCCTGCACAAGCAGCGGCTCCGCAATCCTGAGCTGGGCTACGCGAGCACGTTCCTACGCCAGATGGAACAGGTGCTTGCGACATGCATCAAGCGGGGCATCAAGGTCGTCACGAACGCCGGCGGCCTCAACCCGTCGGGCTGCGCCGACAAAGTGCGCGAGATCGCAACCATGCTGGGGCTCGAAGTTCGCGTGGCCTACGTCGACGGCGATGACCTGATGAATCGCATCGACGACCTGCGGCCACAGCTCAGCCATCTGGACACGGGTGCACCGTTGACTGGCGACCCTGTCACGGCCAATGCGTACATGGGCGGGTGGGGTATTGCTGGCGCGCTGAAGGCTGGCGCAGACGTGGTGGTCTGCGGGCGTGTCACAGATGCCGCGATCGTGGTCGGCCCGGCGGCCTGGTGGCACGAGTGGGCGATCGACGACTGGGATGCACTCGCCGGTGCCGTCGTCGCTGGCCACGTCATCGAGTGCGGCACGCAAGCAACCGGCGGCAACTACTCATGGTTCGACGAGATCGCGGAGCCGACCCGTCCGCTCGGCTTCCCGATCGCAGAAGTGGCGGCCGACGGTTCGTGTGTCATCACCAAGCACGCGGGTACCGGCGGCATCGTCACCGTCGGAACCGTCACAGCGCAGCTGCTCTACGAAATCTGCGCGCCGACGTATGCCAATCCCGATGTGATCAGCCGATTCGACACCATTCAGCTCGCGCAGGACGGGCCGAACCGCGTGCGCATCAGCGGCACCATCGGCGAGCCGGCACCGCCCACCACCAAGGTGTGCATCAACCTCAACGGGGGCTACCGCAATCGAATGAGCTTCGTACTCACCGGCCTCGACCAGGAACGCAAGGCGCGATGGCTGACCGACGCTCTGTTCGCACGGGTCGGCGGTCGCGACCGGTTCGATGAAGTCGACGTCCGTTTCGTCGAAGCTCCGA
The DNA here is from genome assembly GCA_031428795.1 of Ilumatobacteraceae bacterium. Classification (GTDB taxonomy): domain Bacteria; phylum Actinomycetota; class Acidimicrobiia; order Acidimicrobiales; family Ilumatobacteraceae; genus UBA668. The sequence continues at coordinate 4,946 of JANOYI010000060.1, forward strand.
GTGACGCACCCACGCAGGAGCAGGCATCCGGTCGACTGCACATCACCGTCAAGAGCACCGATGAGCGGCTAGCCGGCAAGGCGTTCAGCGGCGCCGCCATCGAACTGGCGCTGGCCAACTATCCCGGCTTCTTCGCTACCGGCGGCCCCAGTGACGCCCAACCCTTTGGCATCTATTGGCCTGCCCTCGTCGACGCCACCGAGGTCCACCAATCCGTGGTCCTCCCCGACGGAACCCGCATACCTGTCACCCTTCCACCACCAACCTTGGGGGTCACGCCTGCGACAGGTTCGAGTAGTAGCGGCGACGACCCTGACGGTTCTCGCGTACCTGTCACCCTTCCACCACCAACCTTGGTGGTCACGCCCGCGACAGGTTCGAGCGAAGTAGGGGCCGCGCCGGTTGGGCCGGCGATCGGCGAGGCGCTCGGCACGCACTTCGCCGCGCGAAGCGGGGACAAGGGCGGGAATGCAAACGTCGGCATCTGGGCACGCGACGAAGCTGGCTACGCCTGGCTCGCGCAGAACTTGACTGCCGCTGCCGTGAAGGCGCTTCTGCCGGAGGTGGCCGACCTCGACGTGAGGCGCTACGAGCTCCCAAACATTCACGCCCTCAACTTCGTGATCGTCGGCCTTCTGGGCGAAGGGGTCGCCAGCAGCACCGCCTTCGACGCCCAAGCCAAGGGCCTCGGCGAGTACCTCCGCAGCCGAATCTGGCGCGGCTAAGCGAGCAAGCGGTAGCCAATGCCGCGGGCAGTGACGATCAGCTTTGGGTCATCCGGCTGATCCTCGACCTTCACCCGTAGTCGGCGCACGTGTGCGTCGACCAAGCGGCTGTCACCCAGATACTCGTAACCCCACACGCGCTCCAGCAACTGGTCGCGCGACAGCACCATGTTGGCGTGATCGGCGAACTCGCACACCAGCCGATACTCGGTCTTGGTGAGATTCAGCTCCTGCCCGGCTTTGAGCACAATTCCCTGCTCGCGCCGTAGCTCGATGTCACCGAACTTGCTGACCGACGTGGACGATGACGCAGTGGATTCGTGCAAATGCACACGACGCAGCGCGGCCCGAATTCGGGCAGCCAACTCCTTCGGAACGACTGGCTTGGTCACGTAATCGTCGGCCCCCGCCTCCAGCCCGGCAACCAAGTCGTACGTGTCGGTCTGGGCAGTCACGATGATGATGGGCACGATGCTGTTGGCGCGTAGCGACCGGCACACCTCGAAGCCGGACAGGTCGGGAAGTCGGAGGTCGAGCAACACCAAATCGGGCTCGCGTTCAGCAAAGGCGGCAAGGCCGGCCTTTCCATCGGCCGCTTCGCGGACCTCATAGCCTTCATCTTCCAGCGCCAGCGTCAGCGCCATACGAATTGCGTCGTCGTCCTCGATGAACAGCAGTGAGATCACGGCCACATCCTGCCTGATCTCGCGGCCTCCCCAATGCGACCGCCGCCACCAGGGCTGTCAAGCATTTCGATGCGTCAGTTCTGTTACAGAAATCGCACACGGCGGGCGTTGTCCTGTCACAGACGTCCTGCAGAGTTGCATCTGTTCACGCTGCCTCGGTGAGGTACCTTCCTCCCCCTGGTGCCTCACCGGCAGCGGTGAACGTGCGGGCGCACGTACTGGCGAACTCTCGCCGAAACCTACGGTCTGAAAAAAGTCGACTTCTGGAGGTTTGCGACATGCTCTCACCGGCACTCACCGCCCATACCGATCTCCAGCGGCATCACGTCGCTGTGTCGGTCAGTGGCCCGCTCACTACCGCCGACCATGGCGCCGCCCTCCTCGAGGCATGTCTGCCGCTCCCAGCCAGTTACGGCCTCCTCGTCAACCTCAGCGGAGTCACCATTCTCACTGAGACAGGAATGCGAGGGTTGCGCGAACTGGCGAAGGCCGTGGCCGAAACCGGCCACCGCGTTGCCTTTGTCTGCAGCGAGCTGATCTTGCGCGCCGAGCTAATCCTCGGCGACCTCGACATGCTCGCCCCCGTTCTCCAGGCTGACGAACAAGCCCTCCCCTTGGTCGGTTTCGCAGCCTGATCCATCGCCGTCGGCGGGCGCGCACGCAAGCGCGTCCGCCGATGCGCCACACTGTTGCCGATGAGTGAGCCCCGTCGACGTCGAGCACTGCGCCTGCGCACGCGCGTCACGTTCTTTTTCGCGCTCACGGCACTGCTCGCCAGTCTCGGCCTAGCGGTAGTCACGTTCGCTGTCGCCCGCTCGTTCCTCATCGACCAGCGGCAACAAACCGCTGAGGCGCAGGCCTATACAAATGCCAAGACGGTGCGAGATCAGCTGCTTGCCAGCCAGCAATTCGACCCGATCGACCTGCGCACCGAGGGAGGAGGCTTCCTGCTGCTGTTCCAGGACGGGAAGCCCTACGGCGACGCGAGCTATCCGATCGAGGCATTTCCCCTAGAACTGCGAACGTCGGTAGCTCAGGGGGGCAACGGCCGACAACGCTTCGAGTACGAGGGCAAGCCATATGTGGCCGTTGGTATCAGCATGCCTGCCCCCAACGCTCAATACTTCGAGGCCTTTCCGATGGAGGCAACCGAGAGCAGCCTCAAGGCCATCACGACGGCTCTGCTGTTGGGCGCCGGATTCACCATTCTCTTCGCGGGCTTCGCAGGCTGGCTGACAAGCCGACGAATGCTCCGGCCGCTCTCGCGCGTCGCCACCGCTGCCGGCGAGATCGCATCTGGCGGTCTTGATGCTCGTATGCCGCCAGAGACAGACCCCGATCTCGATCGCCTGGCCAGCTCGTTCAACGAGATGGCCGACGCAGTGCAGACACGTCTGGAACGCGAGGCCCGATTCGCCAGCGACGTCAGCCACGAGTTGCGTTCCCCCATCACCGCACTCACCGCCGCAGTCGAGGTACTGGACGGCAAGCGCACCGACCTGCCGCCTCGTACGCAGCAGGCGCTCGACGTGGTGGTCAGCCAGGTTCGGCGTTTCGACAGCATGGTGATGGACCTGCTCGAACTGTCCCGCATCGACGCCGGTTCCACCGAACTGCACCGTGAAGAAGTAGACCCACGCGAATTGCTTCCTCGAATTGCGCAGCGATATGGCTTCGGGGAGGTCGACATAGACATCGACAAGAAGGTGCCTGCATTGGTGCGACTGGACAAGCTGCGCTTCGAGCGGATTCTCGCCAACCTCTTGGAGAACGCCAACTCGCACGGCGGTGGCCCCATCCGAGTCTTCATGGAGATGCGTGGACGCAATGCCATCGTGGTCGGCGTCGACGACGCGGGCCCGGGCGTTGCTCGCGGCGAACGCTCACGCATCTTCGAACGCTTCGCCCGTGGCAGCGCAGCACGTCATCGGGTGGGCACGGGCCTCGGCTTGGCCCTTGTTGCTGAACATGCACAGGCCCACGGCGGCGAAGCATGGGTGGAAGATCGCGCAGGCGGCGGCGCCCGCTTCATGGTCAGCTTCATGGAGGTCGTTTGATGTGGACGGTCATCTGATGTACTGGCGCCTGGCAGCAATTCTCGGCATGCTCACCTTCGCCACGGTTGCGTGCAGCATCGTCGATGACGGCCGAGTGGAGCGCGTCAGCCCTCCGGCAGAACTCACCGACACACTGCCGCCCACCACGATCGCAACAACGACAACCTCGGTGGCCGTCACCACGACCATCGGTTTGGCGACGACCACCACCGATGTCCAGGCACAGACGGTCGACGTGTTCTTCATTGCCAGCGGCAAGCTCAGCCCGGTGCCGCGGTCACTTGCTGCGCAGTACGGAATGTCACAGCTCATTGCCCAGCTGCTGGACGGACCACCCGAGGGCGAAGTGGGACTGGGGCTACGAAGTGCCATACCGCCTGATCTGGAAGACATCACCGCAGCGTCGGATGGGGCAGGGGTCGCTCAGGTTGTGCTGCCGGAGGGCTTCTTCGACACCATCCCCGCAGCAGACCAACGGCTGGCGGTCGGCCAAATCGTGATGACGTTGCTGGAGAACACGCCCGGAATCGGCCAGGTCGCCTTCAACCTGCAGGTGTCGGGGCCGGAGGGCGAACTCATCCCGGCCGGTCAGCTCCTGACCCGCGCCGACTTCATGACCCTGATGGCCGACGGCCCCATCACGGCGAGCGCCGCAACGACGACATCCTCCACCTCAACGCCCACGACGCTGGCTCCGTGACCGGGCGATAGCCTGTCCAACCTCATGCGCAGCGGATTCGTCACACTCGTCGGTCGACCAAATGTCGGTAAGAGCACGCTGGTCAACGCCATGTGCGGCCGCAAGGTCAGCATCGTCAGCGACAAGCCGCAGACCACTCGGCACCGCGTGATGGGCGTGCTGAACACAGACGAGTCACAGCTCGTGTTCGTCGACACGCCGGGTCTCCACAAGCCCGTGACCGCGCTTGGCGAGCGAGTCAACGCAACGGCGCTCGACAGCGTCAACGAAGTCGATGTCGTCTGTCTCGTGATCGACGCGACCAAGCCGTTCGGCAGCGGTGACAAGTGGGTTGCCAGCCACCTCGACATGTCGACCGCGGTCATCATCCTGAACAAGATCGATGCCGCCAAGGAGCACACTGTGCTCGCTCAGCTGACGGTGCTCACCTCACTCGGTGCGTCGGAGTACTTCCCCGTCTCGGCACGCACCGGCAAGGGCATTCCCGAGCTGGTCGCCTTCCTGCAGACCAAGCTGCCTGAAGGCCCGCAGTACTTTCCGCCGGACACCGTCAGCGATCAGCCCGAGGAGCAGTGGGTTGCTGAGCTGGTACGCGAGCAGCTGCTCGCCGTCACCCACGACGAACTTCCGTACAGCATCGCCACCCGCGTCTCGGAGTGGGAGTGGCCCCGTATTCGCGTCGAGATCATCGTCGAGCGTGAGAGCCAAAAAGGCATGGTCATCGGCAAGGGCGGGCTGATTCTCAAAGAGGTCGGCAAGCTCGCCCGTGCTCAGCTTCCGGAAGGCTGCTTCCTCGAACTGTTCGTGAAGGTCGACAAGGACTGGCAGCGCAAGCCCGACCGGGTACAACGCCTGGGCTACTAATGGGCCTCGCCATCTGCCCAGTGACCCTGACGACCTACCATTGACTCGTGACTGCCGTTGTTCGTAACCTGCACCGCTCCGCCGAATACACGTTCTCCAAGCAGACGTGCGATCAGCTCGAACTGGTTGCCGGAATTGGCGTGGTCGGTGACACCCATGCTGGCCCCACAGTTCGCCACCGCAGCCGGATTGAGCGCGATCCGTCACAGCCGAACCTTCGTCAGGTGCACCTGTTCGACGCCGAGATCCTCGACGAACTGTCGGCCGAAGGCTTCGAGGTCGGACCGGGAGTGCTGGGCGAGAACGTCACCACTGTCGGCCTCGACGCGCTCACATTGCCGACGGGAACTCTGCTGCGCATTGGCGACGATGCGTTGCTCGGGCTGACCGGAATTCGGAACCCGTGCGTGCAGATCGAAGTACGCTTTCCCGGGCTTCTGAAGCGCATGGTGCACCGGGACGACTCAGGGGCGCTCACACGGCTGACCGGCGCAATGGCAGTGGTGCTGCAAAGTGGAACCATTCTCCAGGGCGACACGATCAGGGTGCAGCTCCCGCCCCACCCACACCAGCCCCTCCAACTGGTCTAGAAACTCGAATTTCGAGCTTCTGCGTCACGTCATAGACGGGACCCCGTTCTATGCCGTGACACAGAGAGTGGCCCGCCGCCGACTAGACCTGGCTGTCGCGGCCGGCCCAGAAGGGGGCGCGAAGTTCGCGCTTGAGAACCTTGCCGCTGCCGGTCTTTGGGAGTTCGTCGATGAAGGTCACCGACCGCGGCACTTTGTAGTGCGCTAGGTGCTGGCGGGCGAAGTCCATGACGTCGTGGTCGGTCATCGAACCACCTTCACGCACGACCACCACCGCGTGCACGTTCTCACCCCACTCATCGCTGGGTGTACCGAAGACTGCGACCTCCAACACGTCCGCGTGATGCTCGAGCGCGGCTTCGATCTCGGCCGGGTAGATGTTCATGCCACCGGAAATGATCATGTCCTTCTTGCGGTCGCAGATGTACATGTAGCCCTCGTCGTCGCGGTAGGCGATATCGCCGACGGTCTGGTAGCCGTGCTTGCTGTCGGCCAGGAACTTGTCGTGCTGCTTGTAGTAATCGGCGAACACGCTGGGGCTCTTCACGAACAACTCGCCCGTGTTTTCCGGGCCGCTTCCCAACACCTCGTTGCCGTCGTCGTCGAACAGCTTGATCTCCACCATCGGCGCCGGCTTCCCACACGAACCCGGCTTGCGCAGCTGGTCCTCGGGACGAAGCACACAGTTGACGCCCAGTTCCGTGCTGCCGTACACCTCGAACAGCGACTCGGCCGGGAAGTAGTCGAGGTACATCAGCTTCAGCGCATAGCTCCATGGGGCGGCGTTGGCGATGAGCCGGCGCATCGACGACACGTCGTACTTCGCCTTCACCTCGGTCGGCAGGTTGCACGCCATCCGCACTGGCGTGGGCGCACAGAACGTCGACGTCACCTTGTACTTCTCGATCAGGCGCAGCCAGTCCTCGGCGTTGAACTTGCGCTGCAGCACCGTGGTCTGGCCCAACGCCTGAGCAAGGCCCAGGAAACCGCCAGGACCCGAGTGATACAGCGGGCCGGTGGGGATGTAGATGTCGTCGGGCGTGTAGCCGATGTGCATCATCAGCGCGCCAGCCTGCTCGGCGCCCGAGTTGCCACGGCGCAGTGCACCCTTCGGCTTGCCGGTGGTACCGCTGGTGTAGATCATGGTCGAGCCGGCCTCGGTGCCCTCAGGAATCTCCGGTTCTGAGGACGGGGCAGCAGCGATCAGCGCATCGATGTCGACCATGCCCTCTGGCACCGAGTATCCCTGTGCCTCGGCGTCGAACACGAGGTAGTGCTCCACCTTCGGCAGGTCGCCCCTCACGCGCTCGAACGTGGGAGCGAACTCGGCATCGACGTACACCGTTGTCGTGTCGCTGTGGTCGGTGACGTAGGTGGCTTCCTCGTCACTGAGGCGATAGTTCAACGGCACCGCAGTGACGCCCAGTTTGCGGGCAGCGTTGATCATCAGCACCAGGCCGATGCTGTTCTGCCCGCACCACACCACTTTCGAGTCACCAGGGCGCACGCCCATGTCCAGCAGAACGTTGGCAAGTTGGTTCGACTTCGCATTCAGCTCGCTGAACGTCAGCTTGTGAACGTTGCCGTCGGGCCGATCATCGACCATTGCCAGCTTGTCGGGCTGTGTGAGCGAGTACGCCGCAAGAAAGTCCCCCAGAAGTGCACTTCGTATCAGACGTGCCGAGTTCTTCGTGATGCGGAGCGGAAACAGCGCCCCGCGCACGAGACGGTCTCCGAGGGTCTGGCGCGGTTCCTGCGGCTCGTTCATTCGCTTCACCGTAGAGCGTCCGCGCCTGGCATGCTGACGACATGGCACCTCGCATTCTCAACGGCAGCACCGAACTCAAGGCAGCAATCGGCGAACACCTCGGCTACAGCGACTGGATGGAAATCACCCAGGAGCGGGTCAACCAGTTCGCGGAAGCAACTGGCGACCACCAGTGGATTCACATCGACGTTGAGCGGGCCAAGAAGGAAAGCCCGTTCGGCGGCCCTATCGCCCACGGTTACCTGACGCTGTCGCTGGCACCCGTGCTGCTGCCGCAGGTCGTCATCACCACCGGCTTCTCGATGGGCGTCAACTACGGGTGCAACAAGGTTCGCTTCATGTCGCCGGTGCCCGTTGGCGCCAAACTGCGGATGAGCGCCACCGTGCTGACCGTCGACGACATCGCCGGTGGCGTGCAAACCACGTACCAGTTGACGTTCGAGACCGAGGGCGCCGCCAAGCCCAGCTGCGTCGCCGAAGTCATCTTCCGCGCCTACGAATAGCCCCCTACCAGGTCGCACGCATCGCACATGCGGTAAATCTTGGTGTATCACTGCATTGTTAGGTGTTACACTCCTATCGTGCCGACGACCCGACAGCGCCATCTCTTGACTGAGACGGATGACATCGCCCAAGCGATTGACGCGGCTGCGGCGCGCTATCCGGGCCAGAGTCGAGCCGACATTTTGCGTCAGCTCGTCCGGGTCGGCGCGGAGGCGATCGGTCAGCAGCACGATGCGCGCCGCAGGACGGTGGTCGAGCACGCCGGCCGCCATCCAGATCTCTTCGCCCCTGGCTACCTCGAGGAGCTCCGAGAGGAACGGCCCGAGTGATTGTCGTAGATGCAAGCGTGCTGCTTGCGTTTCTCAATCCAGGCGACCTGCATCACTCGGCAGCGGTGAATGCTCTCGCCGAGGCGTTGCCACCGTTGCTCATCCACCCAGTCACGGCTGCAGAGGTACTCGTGGGGGCAGTCCGTCGTGGCGTCGAGGATGCCGTGTGGGGCGACCTTGTCGCCATCGGAGTCGAGCTCGACCGCACCCCAGACGATCCGATGGCGCTTGCGCGGCTGCGAGTTGACACCGGATACAGGATGCCCGACTGTTGCGTGTTGCTCGTGTCCGTGCGCCGAAATGCCCCGATAGCCACGTTCGACGAAAGGCTGCGAGCGAAAGCTGCAAAGCCGTGAAATCGAGTGCGGGCCGGGCAACGGCTGAACGCAACTCCCGCGGAGGCGTTGGCCGCCGTCAGCGCGGCCGGAGTCCCCACAAAACCACCGCTGCCTGAGTGAACGGTGCGGTTATCGTCGGCGGGTATGGCACAACGGCATGTTGCGATTGTCACTGGAGCGAATCATGGGATCGGGGCCGCTGCCGCAGAGCGCCTCGCAGCCGATGGTGTGGCCGTGCTGGTCGCGTACCTGCGTGGACGGGTGGTTGACGATCCGAACACGCCCGAGCGCTACCAACAGAACCGGATGACGGACGGCGACGAGGTTGCAGCACGCATCGTTGCTGCTGGCGGCCAGGCCATCGCGATCGAGGCCGACCTGTTGGACGATGCGACGCCGGGGAGATTGTTCGACGCCGCAGAAGCCCACTTCGGCCCGGTGGACATCTTGATCAACAACGCCACCGGCTGGGCCAGCGGCGACTCGTTTACAGCAGGCATCACCGACCCTGTCGGCCGCAGCACGCCTGGCGTCACCGGCGCGTTGTTCGACCGCACCTTCGGCGTCGACGCTCGCGCTGGAGCGCTGATGATCGCTGAGTTCAGCAGTCGCTTGATCGACCGTGACGGCAACTGGGGGCGCATCGTCGGACTCACGTCGGGCGGCTCGATGGGCTTCCCCTCCGAGGTCACGTACGGCGCAGCGAAGGCCGCCCTCGAGAACTACACCATGTCCGCCGCACTCGAGCTCGGCCGCCGCGGTGTGACGGCCAACATGATTCACCCACCCATCACCGACAGCGGATGGGTGAACGACGCGGTCCGCCAGTTCGCCGCAACCGCGAGCGATCACTTCCACGTGGCCGAACCCGCCGAGGTGGGCCGCGTGATCGCCTGGCTGTGCAGCGACGACGCTCGCATGGTGACGGGCAACCTCATCCGGATGCGGTGATGACCGCGCCCCGCACCCTGTATGTGGGTTGCCCGATGTGGGCCACCGTTGGATGGTGAACTGGCAATCAGCTCTGCATCCATTGCCGAACTGCACTTTGGAGTGCTCGTAACGAATGATCCAACCATCAGAGCCGAACGACTTCGACGCTTGTCTGAGCTCCAACGGAGGTTTGATGCTCTCCCAGTCGATGACGACGTTGCGACGAGCTACGGGCGGCTCGCAGCCGCGATCGTTCTGGCTGGGCGACATTCGCGGTCGCGGACAATGGACCTGCTGATCGCAGCGACGGCGCACACACATGGCGCCCGCCTCTACACCCGCAATGCCGACGACCTCGTGGGTATTGAGCATCTGGTCGACATCGTCTCGGTGTAGCAGGCATCCGACCTCAACCGGTGACGTCGAAATCCAACTGAGCACCCAAGACAACGTCAGGCTGCTGCTCGACGCGCAAGCAGCCCTGTACGTGACGTGCGGCGTTGCGACGCTCGCGCTGATCATCCGACCGAGCCAAGGTCGAGAGTCGCCTTCCTTGTGAGCATCGAGTGGGTACTCGCACACCGGGATGCGAGTACCCACTCGCATGGCACCCTGGCACTCGCTCTGGCACCCTGGCACTCGGATCTGTGCTAGCGGAAGTTGGGCATGACTTCTTTGGCAAAGAGCTCGAGGGTTTCGGTGCTGGGGTAGTCACTGCACCATGGCGTGAAGCCGGTGCAGCCGAGATCGATGTAGGTCTGAATCTTCTCGCACACCTGCTCGGGCGTGCCCACCAGGTTCCCTGCCTTCCAGCTCTCCATCGGCTCGCCCCCGAAGCTGCGGCTACCCGCTTCGTCGAGCTCGGCTTCGGTTTCGCGAACGAACACCTCCGGGCTCCAGGTCTTGCGAATCGTGGACTCGTCGCGGCCGACCGCCGCGCAGTGGCCCTTCAGGATCTCGCGCTTGCGCGCCCACTCATCGGGCTTACCGCCGAAGTTCGAGCAGTCTGCGTATCGAGCCACAGCCCGCAATGTCAACTGCTCGCCCCCGCCGCCAATCCAGATCGGAGGGTGCGGCGATTGCAACGGCTTCGGGTCGCACTGCGCACGATGAAGTGTGTAGAACTCGCCCTCGAACGTGGTCTCCGGTTCGGTCCACATACTGCGCACAATTTGCACCGTCTCTGCCATCATGCCGATGCGATCACTTGGTCGGCGAAACTCGAAGCCGTAACCCTTGTACTCGTTTTCGTACCAGCCGGCACCGATGCCCCAGTCCAGCCGCCCGCCGCTGATCACGTCGACAGTGGACGTGATCTTGGCCAGCACGCTTGGCTCGCGGTAGCTGTTGCAGCCCACCATCTGGCCGAGTCGAATACGGGATGTTCGCTGGCTGATAGCGGCCATCGTCGTCCAGCACTCGAAGACGGCTTCGTTCGCCGGCTTGGGCACATTGTGGAAGTGGTCGTAGACCCAGAGGCTGTCGTAGCCGAGCTCCTCGATACGCACCGCAATGTCGACTGCGGTCTGCCACTTCGCTGCCGCACCGTCAATCGACGACAACTCCATCTTCCACCCCTGCGGCATGAACATGCCGAACAGCACCTTCTCCACGTCGCGTGTGTCGATCACTTGAAAATCAGTCGGAGCCATGCCCGGACGCTACCGCGCCGTCAAGTTCACCGGCGGAGTACGGTCAAAGCTGTGCACGCTCGAACCATGCCGGTGGCCTTGCTGGTGTTCGCAACGCTGAGCGCGTGCGGGGCACCGGCCGACGACGTCGGGTCGGCCACGACCGAACCGGCGACGGGCAGATCAACCACCACCATCACGCCGAGCACCAGCAACAGCACCACCGTTGTGATTGCGCCAGTGCTCTTGCTGCAGCTCTGTGATGACGTTCCGCTCATCACGACCGCGGTCATCGGCAACGACCCGATGGGGAACGGGTTCGACCCTCTGTTCGACGGCGTGCTGCTGACCTACGCTCAGGAGCACGAGAACACCTTCGGCGGGATCTGGCTGGACCGGGCGGCCGGCGGCACCAAGGTGCTCGCGTTCACCGACGATCCTGTGGCACACCGCAACGCGCTGGCTCTGCGACGTCCATCGCCCGACGACGTCCGCCCAATAGACCCGATGCCGCCCATTACCGACGAGCGGCCAATCGGCGAGTGGGGCATCGCCTTCGACGTGGTGCAGGTTGCCTACACCGAGACCGAGCTCATCGAGGGCGTCGATGACGTCCTGGACGCGGCATTGGCGCTCGGCCTGCCGATGGATGGCGCTGGCGTCGACACGATGCGTAATCGGATCAACCTTCTCCCGTCGCTCCCGTTGATCGCGGAGGACGCGGTAGCGATCGAGTCGGCGATCCGCGCTGTCACGCCGCTTGAGATGGTCTGTATCGAAGGGGCCATCGTCGACTCACGACCCGATCCGATCGCACCGGGCACCATGCTCGACGTCATCGTGCTGCCGGATCCAGATGGCACCTACCCGGCCGACACCGAGGTGGAGTGCAGCGGGGTTCAGTTCGTGCTCGGCGATCTCCAGTCCTTGACCCCCATCGATGAGGCCGACCCCGGACTGAAGGCCGTGGTCGACGGATGGGTCAACGGCCTCGAAGCTACCGACTGGCCAGCCGACGGGTGGGTCGTGTTGGCCGAGAGCGAGGCGACCGCCACGCTCGTCCGGCACCTCGACGACTCGTTGTATGTCATAGGTGCTGAGTTGGGCCCCAACGGGTGGCTCTGGTCTGGCGCATCCGGTGGCTCAGCGTGCGATGTCGCCCGTCGGCTGCCCCAGGGAATGGGCGACGTCTCGTGGATTCTCGACCCCGAGTTTCCCGCCCCTGACATCACCAGCGCGCAGATCCACGTCCTGGCCACCGAGTCGGCGTGCACCGGCGGGTCGATGATGGGTGAGCGTCTGCTCGGCCCGCAAGTCGTTGAGACTGATCACGACGTGAGAATCGCGTTTGCAGCCATCCCGCTTGTGGGCGCACAGAACTGTCCGGGTAACCCCCCGACCGCGGTCACCATCACGCTCAAGCGTGCACTCGGTGACCGAGTGCTGATCGACGGCCTCCTCATCGGCCCCCTGAGCGACCTGGTACCTCCGAAGTCCTGACCTCACTCACCACTCACCCGGCGCCCGATGCGTGACCTCCGACACACTCCGCCTACGGTTCGGTTCTATGAGTTCCCCTCAGTTTTCGGTCGCAGAAGTTCATGAAGCGATCGCCGCCAGCCGTCCCGACGACGTGTGCCTGGTCTACCGCGACCGACGCCTGACGTGGGGCGAACTGACCAACCGCACTCGCCGCCTTGCCAACCATCTCATTGCGCAGGGCCTCGGCTGCCACACCGAGCGCGATCAGTTGCAGGGCCACGAGAG
>JANOYI010000061.1:0-6087 GCA_031428795.1 Ilumatobacteraceae bacterium
CCGCATCGAAGCGTGGGCGAAGCCGCTCACCACCATGTTCGTGATCGGTCTTGCGCTCACCAACGAGTCGCCCACCGGCCAGGTCGCCACGGCGGTGATCGCCCTCGTGTTCTGCCTGTGGGGCGACATCGCGCTGATGCCTGCCGTCGACAATTTCGTGCTTGGGTTGGCGTCCTTCCTCATCGGTCACGTCGTGTTCATCGTCCTCTTCGCGAAGTACGGCATGCCAGAGGTTGCACTTGGTGCGGTGGCACTTGGGCTGATGGCTGTGCTCGCCGCAACGGCCGGCCGACGCATTGTTCGCGGGGCGATCGACAAAGACCCGGCGCTGCGCATTCCCGTCATTGCTTACCTCGTCGTCATCTCGGCGATGACAGTGTGTGGATGGGCGACGGGTCGCGGCTGGGTCATCGCCGGCGCCACCCTTTTCGTCATCAGCGACTCGCTGCTGGGTTGGCGTGCCTTCGTACGTGAGCGCTCATGGATGGCCGTTGCGGTGATGGTCACCTATCACGGCGCAATCGTCTCGCTGGCGCTCAGCCTCTGGTAAAGCGGCGGGTAGGCTCCAGCCCATGCCGGGTAATCCCTTCACCGATCCAAACTGGGCCCCCGACCTCGCCGACACTGTCGAGCGCGTGGTCGGCAAGGTGCGTACCGTCGCCACCGACAACGCCGTCAAGGCGTCGCGCGGTGTCGTCTTCGGTGTGCTCGCGCTCATCGCCGCGCTGGTGGCGATGCCGCTCGCGATCATCCTGCTCCTCGGCGTCTTGCGTGAAGGCCTCGGGTTCTTCGTCAGCCATGGCCGGGCGGTCTGGATCTCGTACATGCTGCTCGGCGCCATCTTGATGATTGCTGGTTTCTTCGCACTCCGCGCCCGATACACAAAGGACGCCTCATGAGCCAGGACACGGTATGAGCCACCATCCAGTGCTGATCATCGGTTCGGGGCCAGCCGGGCTCACCGCCGCGATCTACTCGGCGCGCGCCAACCTCGCACCGCTGGTCATCGAAGGCGAACCCAGTAGCACCAGCGACCAGCCCGGCGGCCAGCTGATGCTCACCACCGAGGTCGAGAACTTCCCCGGCTTTCCCGAGGGCATCATGGGCCCCGACCTGATGATGCGTATGCGCGAGCAGGCCGCCCGCTTCGGCGCCCAGTTCCTCACCGAGAAGGTCACCGCCGTCGACTTCACCGAGCGCCCATTCAGGGTCTGGGTGCGCCAGACGCTCTTCACCGCCGACGCCATCATCGTGTCCACTGGCGCTCAGAGCCTGATGCTTGGCCTCGAGGCCGAATCTCGTCTGATCGGCCACGGGCTCTCCACCTGCGCCACGTGCGATGGGTTCTTCTTCCGTGGTCAGGAAATTGCGGTGGTCGGTGGCGGTGACAGCGCGGTCGAGGAAGCCACTTTCCTCACCAAGTTCGCATCCAAGGTCATTCTTATCGTGCGCCGCGACGAGCTGCGCGCCAGCAAGATCATGCAGGAGCGGGCACTCAGCAATCCGAAAATCGAGCTGCGCTGGAACACCGTCGTCGACGAACTGCTCGGGGAGCACAAGCTGGAGGGCGCCGTCGTACGCAACGTGCTCACCGGCGGGGTCACCACGCTGCCCGTCACCGGCCTCTTCGTTGCCATTGGTCACCGTCCCAACACCGACCTGTTCAAGGGGGTGCTGGCAATGGAGGACAATGGCTACCTCATCACCCAGCCAGGCTCGTCGTACACCGACGTGGAGGGTGTATTTGCCTGCGGCGATGTGCAGGACCACACCTACCGCCAGGCCATTACCGCCGCCGGTTCGGGTTGCACCGCAGCAATCGACACCGAACGATGGCTGGAAGCCGTCGGTCACTCGTCACACGCCTGAACACGCCGGAATGGGTGGCTGTCCCGGCTGGTTGTAGGGCGGTAGCATCACACTCTCCAGCGAAAGGACCAGCCATGGCCGATGGCATCGTCACCCTCACCACTTCTACGTTCGACGAGACAGTCGCATCCAGCGAACTGCCGATTCTTGTTGACTTCTGGGCCGAATGGTGTGGTCCGTGCAAGATGATCGCTCCCATCCTTGGCGAGATCGCTGCGGAAAACCCCGGCATCACGATCGCCAAGCTCAACGTCGATGAGAACCCCGACATCGCCATGCGTTTCAACG
The DNA here is from genome assembly GCA_031428795.1 of Ilumatobacteraceae bacterium. GTDB lineage: Bacteria > Actinomycetota > Acidimicrobiia > Acidimicrobiales > Ilumatobacteraceae > UBA668. The sequence continues at coordinate 2,158 of JANOYI010000061.1, forward strand.
TGATGAGCATCCCCACGCTGCTGGTCTTCAACCAGGGAGAGGTGCAAAAGCGTCTCGTTGGCGCCAAGGGCAAAGGCCAACTCCTTCAGGAGCTGAGCGAATTTCTGCCTACTTCCCGCTGACTCCCGGTCAGCGCGGCGAGGCAATTCGCGATCTACAGCGCCGCCTCGGTGCCGCCGGGTTCACGCCCGCCGCGGGCACCGAGGCGGGCGTCTTTTGCCATGCCACGGAACACGCCACCCGCGGGTTTCAGCAGGCCCGGGGGCTTCACGCGAACGGCATCTGCGACGAGAACACCTGGACGGCGTTGGTCGAGGCGTCATGGAAGCCGGGGGATCGCCAACTGCTGCTCACATCGCCCAACCTTCGTGGCGACGACGTTGCCGACCTGCAGTCGCGTTTGGCGCGCCTGGGTTTCGACTGCGGCCGCATCGACGGCATCTTCGGGCCACGTACCTCTCGCGCACTCGCTGACTTCCAGTCCAACTGTGGTGTGCTCTCCGACGGCGTCTGTGGGCCCGAGACGCTGCGCATCATCGTGCGGGTCAGCGGGCAAACGGGCACGGGCCCCGGCGTCGGTGCGGTGCGTGAGCGCGAGAGCCTCCGCGCCGGGTTTGAGTCATTGGCGAATTGTCGGGTGGTGATCGGTCAGTTCGGCGGGCTCAGCGGGTTGACACGTACCCTGGCGCGAGAATTGCGCCAGCGCGGCGCAACAGTGATGCCCCTCGACGAGCCGGATGCTATTGCCCAAGCGGTTGCCGCCAATCACTTCGGTGCCGACGTGTACGTCGGCTTTCAGGGCCAGACCAAGCCGGCCGCAGTGGCGCACTACTACCAGGTCCCGGCCTTCGAGTCGGCGGGCGGGCGCTCGTTAGCCGAGCTCATCGCGCACGAGTTGCACACCGTGCCCGGTCTCGCCCCCGCCGTCAGTGGCATGCAGTTACCGGTGCTACGCGAAACTCGAATGCCCGCAGTGTTGGTCACTGTTGGGCCTGTCAGAGCAGCCACCGATGCGACGGCACAGCTAGCGACCAGCGTGTTGCGAGCCCTCGACGTCTGGATCTTACGCACAGCCTGAGTGTTTATCCACAGCTTTGTCCACGGGTGTGCGTAACCCTCACGCGAAGGTTATGCCCGGTAACTTCTACACAGAGTAGGAATTTACAGCTAGACAACACTCTGTGTGGTCATCTGATGGTAGATTCGTTCCAGATCCTCAAGGTCCGCAAACTCGATCACTACCTTTCCTTTGCCTGTCCCCATGGTGACGCTCACTCGTGTGGACAAGTACTCGGCCAATAGCTCTTCCAGCTCCAGCAGACCTGGCGGTCGGAGACGGGTAGCGGGGGTGAGACCAGCACCATCGCTCACCTTGCCGGGTGCAGTTTCCTCAGCAGCGTCGGGTTCGCCGGCACCGCTGCGGTCGCGAACGGCTTCCTCCAGCATGCGCACCGACCAACTTTCGGCTGCAGCACGACGGGCGAGCTGCTCCTGAAATGCCCGATCGGGGCTACCCAGCAACGCCTTGGCGTGGCCGGCGGACAGGCGACCATCGGCGAGCAGCGCCTGGATTGCCGGCGGCAGCGACAGCAGCCGCAGTGTGTTGGTGATAGCTGACCGGCTCTTCCCCACTCGTGACGCCACCTGCTCGTGCGTCAGCGAGAAGTCCTCAACGAGCTGCTGGTAGGCAGATGCCTCCTCCAGCGCAGTGAGGTCCTGGCGGTGTAGGTTCTCGACGAGTGCCCGCTCGACGGACCCGAGATCGTCGGTTGTCCGCACGATGGCGGGAATGACCGCCAAGCCCGCACGACGAGCAGCGCGCCAGCGACGTTCGCCGGCTACCAGCTCGTAGGTTCCCTCTTCGGCGCCGGGCCGAACAAGAACCGGTTGGAGCACACCGATTTCACGCACCGAGGCTGCGAGTTCGGCGAGTGATTCCTCGTCGAAGTGCACTCGAGGCTGATGAGGGTTGGGGATGATGCTGGCGACCGGAAGATCCTCCAGCCGAGGTTGGTCACCCGCCTCCACCGTCATCGCATCGGCGGGGATGAGTGCCCCGAGTCCTTTACCGAGTCCGCTGAGACGGGCCACCGCTGACCTCCTTGGCAACGCCGCGATATGCCGTAGCACCGCGGGAGGTGGGATCGAACTGAATGATCGGCTGGCCGAACGACGGCGCTTCCGACAGCCGTACCGTGCGAGGCACCACCGTGCGACACACCTTGTCACCGAAGTGTTCTCGTACTTCCTTCACGACCTGTTCGGCAAGCTTTGTACGGGCGTCGTACATCACACACACGATGGTGCTGACCTCCAATTGCGGGTTCAGGTTGCGCTTGACGAGATCAACGTTGCGGAGAAGTTGGCCGAGCCCTTCCAACGCGTAATACTCGCATTGGATGGGCACCAGCACTTCGGACGCAGCATTGAGGCCATTCACCGTGAGAAGACCCAGTGACGGGGGACAGTCGATCAGTACATAGTCGTAGTCGTCGATCACGTCGGCGATTGCCTTGCGGAGGCGATTCTCTCGGCTGAACGCCGGTACCAGTTCAATCTCAGCGCCAGCGAGGTCAAGGCTGGCAGGCGCCACGAAGAGGCCCTTGACGGACGACGGCTCGACGCAGTTCTCCAGGGGGACCTCATGCATGATCACGTGATACATGGATGTCTCCAAGCCACGGTTGTCAATGCCGAGGCCGGTGGAGGCATTCCCTTGCGGGTCGAGGTCAACAATCAAGGTGCGATAGCCGAGCTCGGCTAAGCAGGCACCCAGGTTCACGGTCGTTGTGGTTTTGCCAACACCACCCGTCTGGTTGGCAATGGCAATAACACGGGGTAGGGGACGGCTCGCACTTGCGGCTGGCGTCAGCACAGAACAACTCCTGCAGGCTCAAGCCCAATGAGCATCAACTCGGCGGGGGCGATGCCGAAGGATAGCGGACATTGTCAGCGACCTGGTGTATCACCCGATTGGCTGGCCCGGTTGTTCCACGTGGAACATGCCCGCCAACAGCCCGGCGCCAGCTTCGCTGATGTTCCACGTGGAACACTCACGCGTTGTCTAGACGCGTGAAAAAATGCGGACGCCCTGCTCACGGCCTTGATCGACCAGGCCGGACGTCAGCAGTAGTTCAGCGGGCCAGCGAATCATGTCGTCCACGGGAGGTTCGCTCACGACGAGTCGGCCGCCTGAGCGCAACAAGACGCCGGCCCAGTACGCGGTAATCGGGGGGGCAGCAAAGCTCCGTGCGGTCACCGCTTCGAAGCTGCCTGGGGCAGACTCCCCTAGCATTCGAACGTCACCGGCCAGCACTGACACGTGACCGCCAAGGTCCAACGAGCGTACTGCCCGTGACAGCTGGTCGGCACGCGATTGGCGACGTTCAACCAGCGTCACGTGCATCTCAGGCCGCCGTACCGCGATCACCAAGCCTGGAAGTCCACCACCGGAACCAAGATCAACCAACGTGCTCAACCCAGCGGGGAGCGCCGCAACAAACTGTTCCGCATGAACAATTGCCTGCTCAAGCGAGGCCTCTCCGATCGCACCGCGTGCCTGAATGGCACGCAGTGCGGACAGGAGGGCCGAATCGTCGTTCAATGCAACTCGCTACTCCAGAAGTCGCTCATGAACGGTGTTGTCAGGCCATCGCCGGAGCGATGATCACTCGGCGGTTCGGGTCGTCGCCCTCAGAGCGAGTGGCAATGCCATCGACGCCCGACAGGGTGTCGTGAATGATCTTGCGATCGGCCGACGACATCGGCTCGAGCACACGCGCAACACCCGAGGTGGTGACCTCAGCGGCCATCTGGGTGGCGAAGGCACCTAGGGCCACACGGCGGCGCTCACGGTACCCACCAACATCAACTCGCAAGCGAGTGTCGTGATCTCCGAGGCGGCGTTGGGCCGCGACACGAGCGAGATCC
>JANOYI010000062.1:0-3048 GCA_031428795.1 Ilumatobacteraceae bacterium
GCATCAGCGCTCGCTCAGATCGACATGAGTGCACTGATGCCCAACATCAACACGCTCCTGCTCGAATCCTTCACCAGGATCACCGCAGAACTCGCACCCCGCATCGACGCGATCGCCGCCGAAGCCTTCGCGCACATCGACCTCTCCACCCTCCGCGCTGCGGTCGACGCCGCTACACGCGAAATCATCGACCGCGCCGCTGTGATCGAAGCGTTGGAGAACTCCGGCTACAGGACGATGGTGTACAAGGTCGCCGACGAGCACCACGGCTACGTCACGACAGCGCTCGCTCAAGCCGCCGGTGTGCCACCCGTCGAAGTCCGCAAGCTCACCTCGCGGGGCGGCATGACCAACATCGCGCGCGGCCTCTACAGGGTCGACGGGATCGATGGCGGCGACCACGCTGCGTACGCGGAGGCGGTCCTACGGGTCGGCGACGATGCCCACCTGGTCGGAGAAAGCGTCCTCGCCTTCCACGAGCTCGCCCTCGTCAATCCGCGATACATCACCGTCGGCACCCCACGTCGCGTCCGGCGCGACCTGCCCGCCCACATCCGCCTCGTCCACTCGCGGGCCGACGCAGCCGACCTCACCGAATACGACGGCGTCCCGTCGACCACAGTCGAACGCGCCATCAGAGACTCCATCGGTTCCGTCATGCCCGAACGGCTCGCGGAGGCAGCACGCCGCGCCACCGAGGAAGGGCTCCTTCGCCGCTCCGCAACCGACACACTTCTCGACGAGATCGGCACCGCAGCATGACACCCCCATCTGCGCTCGCACTGCGCCGTTCCATCGACGAGGCAGCGACTCGCCGATCAATCGCACCTGGCCGGCTGCACTACACCGTCGCGTCCACCGTCGTCCTCCAGACGGCCCCGTACGGCGTCGCCAAGGGTGGCGGGGCTATTCGCCAACGCGTCAACGAGCACGAAGCAAGGCTCACCAAAGATCTCGACTATTCACTCGACGAGGGCGTCGACATCGACACGTTCGTCGACACCTTCAACGATCGCCTCGCCACTGGTTGGCACGGCTTCACCGGGGTGCTCAAGACGCTGAAGAAGGCCACACCCGACGGTGTGCCTGCCGAGTACGTGATGGACCCGTTCGAGGTGAAATTGAGCTACCTCGGCAAGCCATATCGCACCGTGCTCTTCGAGCTCGGCCACCCGGAAGCCAGCAGCACCGACGAGCCGGTCGAACGACTCGGCAACGACATCGTCGAGATCTTCACCGAGGTCGGGTTGCCAGCTCCGGATCCGGTGCGAGTGATGAGCGCCGAGCATCAGATCACCCAGAAGTTCCACGCATGCACCGGACCCGACGCTGAGAGCAGAGCGCACGACCTTGTCGACATCCAGATCCTCGCTGCTGTGGAAGATTTGGACTACGCAGAGATCGCTGCGATCGGCCCGCGCCTGTTCGCATACCGCAAGCACCACGAATGGCCCCCGACCGTCGTCGCCTACAACGGATGGGGCGGCCTGTACGCGAGCGCGTGCGAGGACATCGTCAACGACACAGTGCTGGCAGATGTCGGCGATGCCGTCGCCTTCGTGAACGGCATCATCGAGCGGGCCGTCGGCTTCGCCCGATAGCCGATTCGCCAACGCTCCTTGGTCAGATCGGTTCAGGCGTTGCGCTCATGGCCATGAGATCTCGCCATCGATGGGAGCTCCTCAGTAGCCAGCCACGATCGCCGTGCGGACGCCAAGTAACTCTGTTGTGCGTCCACCACGGAAAGCCCGACGACGTGCGTCGACGTCGCCAAACCAACCTCAGTTGTTGGTATTGACGGCGGAGAGTTCGCCGACCCGGAAGGTGGCGGGAGGGCCGAGCCAGGTGTAGTCGGGCATGGGCTCGGTGTAACCACTGACCCACAGCGTGACGGTGTTGGTGATGCGAGCTTGGATGGTCACCGTGCCAGGCCCCGGCGGCGTCCAGGCGCACGCACCATTGACTCCAGGCTCAGCCTGCTCGGGCAGCGCCGGCATGGCGGGAAACGAGATGGCGTCGGCAGCGAAACTGCCGGCCGTGCCGTTTGCCACGCATTGCACGGTGCCGCGGAAGGCAGGCGACGGTTTCTCCGGATTGGGAACGAAGTTGACGTCGAATTCGAGAGTGCGCGGCTGCGTATAGAGGTAAATGGTCCAGCCGCGTAGGTAGCGCACGGGCGATCGCTGCGGCTGCCACGAACCGGGAGCAACACCGAGCCACGTCGGATAGCGAGTGATGAGCCCGCCCCAGATGTCGACAACCGGATTCTGAAAGATGGTCGGCGGTACCAACTGCAGATTGTTGACGAGGTCGCGCGCCGTCGGGCGCGGGTCGAAGAACGGGTCGTACGCGCTCACCCAAAGGAACTGGAGGAAGTGTGCCGACGTGTCGCACGAGACCGAGAACAGCCGCTTGGCCGCACCCAGCGGACCAGCGCCGACGATGACCTGAACAGTAGGGCCAGGGCTTTCGAAGTTCGGGATGCGGATGTCCTCACTGAACACCCACCGAGTACTGGAGACCGTTTGACCGGCGACGTACGGCTGACGGTCGGAGGTCATCCCAGGGACGGAAGCGATGAACTCGCAGGCGGACCCGCGCCCACCGAGAGTCTTCATCGCCGATCCGTTAGGGATAGAGGTAGTAGTCCGCAACCCACCAGTCTCGTTGTAATAAGCCACTGACCGCGGCCCCGCGACAGTGATTGGGCCGCCTGTATCCTGGCCGCCCACGGCGCTCGCATCATTGCGATCAAGCACAGACGCAAGCAGTAGAAGCGGGGCTATCCAGAGTACCGATCTCACGAGCACCCCGCGACTGAGTCGCTGAACTGATCTAGCTTCCAGGCCCCGTCCGCTAGCAACATGCCAGCTGCGTAGCCCAGTTGGCCGATGCCCGGCGTCGCGCCGGCCGCAAGGCTTCCATCGGCATTGCGCCTAACTGCTCCGTCAATCTGGCAGTCGAGCACAATCGTGTAGGACTCCGTTCGCTCGTCCTCAATCACCCTCGGTCGCAACACAACTCCAAGATCTAGGTCCGTGTATTCAC
>JANOYI010000063.1:0-2186 GCA_031428795.1 Ilumatobacteraceae bacterium
CACGCGTTCTACAAGCCGCTGGTCTCTGACTGGCGCAACTATGAGTCGTGGCAGGAAGCCGGCAGCCCAACGGCCGATCAGAAGGTTGAACAGCTGGTCACCCAGTATCTCGATGCCTATGAGCCGCCGCCCATGGACCCGGCAGTGAAGTCCGAGCTCCGTGCCTTCGTCGACCGTCGCGTCGCCGAGGGTGGCGTCGCCACCGATTATTAAACGCGTCAATGAACGACACACACGTCTCAATAAGGGGAATGCAATGAAGTCATCCGCACAGGTGGTCGTCGTTGGCGGCGGAGTCGTGGGAGCCAGCGTTCTGTACCACCTCACCAAGGCTGGCTGGACCGACGTGGTGTTGCTGGAGCGCAAGCAGCTCACGGCCGGCAGCACCTGGCATGCGGCCGGTGGCATGCACACGCTCAACGGCGACCCCAATGTGGCGCGTCTTCAGCAGTACACGGTCAGCCTGTACAAGGAGATCGAAAAGGAGTCCGGCCAGGACTGCTCCATTCATCTTCCCGGCGGTATCCAGCTGGCCGACACACCTGAGCGACTCGACTGGCTGCGCATGGCTCAAGCTCGCGGCCGCTACCTGGGCATGCACATGGAGATCATCTCCATGAAAGAAGCGAAGGAGCTCAACCCGCTGCTGGAGGAGAAGTTCTTCGTCGGCGCGTTGTACGACGAGGACGAGGGCAGCGTCGATCCCTATGGCGTCACCCACGCCTACGCGATCTGTGCGAAGAACCGAGGCGCTGAGGTGTACACCGACACCTGGGTGACCGATCTCCAGCAACGTCAGGACGGCACGTGGGATGTGATCACAGATCGCGATCACACCATCCACGCCGAGCACGTGGTCAACGCCGGCGGCCTGTGGGCACGCGAGGTCGGCAGAATGGCGGGCCTCGAGCTGCCCGTGCTTGCGATGGAGCACCACTACCTGATGACCGAGCCGATCCCGGAAGTCATCGAGTACAACGCAACGCGCGGGCGCGAGCTGCCCCACCTGATCGACTTTGCCGGCGAGATCTACGCACGCCAGGAGGGCCAGAGCATCCTGCTGGGAACCTACGAGCAGGACAACCGGCCCTGGGCGCCCAAGGAAACGCCGTGGGACTTCGTGTTCCAGCTGCTCCCCCACGACCTCGACCGCATCGCCCCAGAACTGGAGAAGGCGTTCGAGCACTTCCCGCTCGTCGGCAAAGCGGGTATCAAGAAATTCGTCAACGGTCCGTTCACGTTCAGCCCCGACGGCAACCCGCTGATCGGCCCGATCAAGGGCATGCGCGGTATGTGGATGGCCAACGCGGTGATGGCCGGCCTCTCGCAGGGCGGTGGCGTCGGCCTCTCGCTGGCCAACTGGATGGTGCACGGCGACCCTGGCGCCGACATCTGGGGCATGGACGTCGCTCGATACGGCGACTACGCCACGCTCGCATACACCAACGCGAAGGTGCGCGAGAACTACTCGCGCCGCTTCCGCATCACGTTCCCCAACGAGGAGCTCACCGCTGCCCGCCCTCTTCACACGACACCCATCTACGACCGTCTCACCGACCACAACGCGGTGTGGGGTGCCGGCTTCGGCCTCGAGCACCCGCTCTGGTTCCAGAAGCCGGGCCTGGAGCCGAAGGAGGACGTCACCTTCTACCGCTCGAACGCGTTCGAGAAGGTGGGCGAAGAGAGCCGCGCTGTGCGCGAGCGGGTGGGCCTGAGCGAGGCGTCGAACTTCGCCAAATACAAGGTGAGCGGGCCTGGCACCGCCGCTTGGTTGCAGGGTCTGTTCACCAACGCGCTGCCGAAGGTCGGGCGTACCAACCTCACAGCGATGCTCAACCCGCAAGGCCGCATCGAGGGCGAGTTTTCGGTCAGCCGCATCGGCGAAGACGAATTCTTCCTGTTCGGGTCGCAAGCGGCGGAGGTCCACCACCCTCGGTGGTTCCTGGCGCACCTGCCATCCGATAGCCAGATCCGCTTCGAGGTGCTTGCGCTCTCCATGGTCGGCCTCACCGTTGCGGGGCCGCACGCGCGAGACGTACTGCAGAAGCTCACCGACACCTCGATGGCCACCAGCGACTTCCCCTTCATGGCATTCCGCAAAGTCGACCTGGCCATGGCGCCCGTGTGGCTGTCGCGAATGACCTACACGGGCGACCTGGGCTACGAAATCTGGATGGCACCCGAGT
>JANOYI010000064.1:0-8799 GCA_031428795.1 Ilumatobacteraceae bacterium
GCCTCGGCGGCATCGACGTTGACAGCGAACGGCACGAAGTCGCCAGCGAGCGCCAGCTGCACCATGTCGGCGATGGTGTCGCCGGCCTTGTCCTGCGCCTCGCGGGTGCTGGCACCCAGGTGCGGCGTGACGACGATGGACGGTTGCTCGAACAGCGGCGAGGCCGTGGTGGGTTCAGTCACGAACACGTCGATGGCGGCGCCAGCAATGATGCCGTCGCGCACGCAATCGGCCAGCGCCTGCTCGTCGACGATGCCACCACGGGCAACGTTGATGACCCGCAGCGACGGCTTCGCCTTCAACAGCAGATCGCGATTGATGAGACCCGTGGTCTCCTTCGTCTTGGGCAGGTGGATGGTGAGGAAGTCGGCTTCGGCCACAGCCTGGTCGAGCGTCAGCAATTCGACACCCATCTGGCGAGCACGGTCGGCCGACACGAACGGGTCGTACGCGACCAGGCGCATTCCGAATGCACGGGCACGGTCGGCGACCAGCTTGCCGATACGGCCAAGACCGATGACGGCGAGCGTCTTGTCGGCCAGCTCGACACCTTCCCAGCGGCTTCGCTCCCACCGACCAGCAATGAGCGCTGCATGGGCCTGGGGCACGTTGCGTGCCTGCGCCAACAGCAACGCCATCGTGTGCTCGGCGGCCGAGATGATGTTGCTCTGCGGCGCGTTGACCACCATCACTCCGCGCTTGGTCGCCTCGGGCACGTCGACGTTGTCGAGGCCGATACCGGCGCGGCCGATCACCACGAGAGAACTGCCAGCCTCCAACACTTCCGCCGTGACCTGGGTGGCGCTGCGAATGATCAGGGCATGTGCACCCTTGACGACTTCGAGCAGCCGGGAGAGATCGAGCTGCACATCCACCTCGTGCCCGGCCGAGCGCAGCCGATCAAGGCCACCTTCGGCGATTTCTTCGGTGACGAGGATGCGTGCCATGCATCCATCGTTACCGGACAGAACCCGCGAAGCGAAGTGCATTGAACGTTCTGTTCAAGCAGCGCCGTTCGTTTCGTACACTCACCAGCGATGTATTCCAGCCGCAGTGAGACCGAACAGTGGTTCATCCGCCGCGGATTGCCCCACTTCATCGAGCCCTACGGCACCGGCCCCGACGTGTGGAGCAGAGCCGCGCCCGTTCTCGTGATTGCGTACATTGCCGGCGGATTGCACGCGCTCGACCTGGCCAACTGGTCGCTTGCGCGCAACATCGCTGCGGGCGCCGTGGTCATCGCCTTGCTGTTCGCAACATGGATGCTGACCAACCGGTTGCGCCACCGGCCCGCGCTTTCCCGCCCTCGCGAGCTCGGCGTGCCCGAGCTGGCGGCCTTCCTGATCGGCCCGGCGCTCCCGGCGCTGGTGTTCGAGCAATGGGGCGACGGGCTGCAGGCTTTGATCGAAGGCACCGCCGTGCTGATCGTGATCTACCTGTTCACCAGCTACGGGGTACTCCCCATGATGGGCTGGGCGGCATCGCAGACGTTCGCACGGATGGGCTCGGTCGGCCGCATGCTGACCCGAGCGCTACCACTACTGCTGCTCTTCACGACCTTCTTGTTCATCAACGCCGAGGTGTGGCAGGTCGCTGGCACCTTGGAAGGCCCGATCTACGTCGTCACGCTGGCGTTGTTCTTCCTGCTCGGTAGCGCCTTCGTGCTCTCACGAGTGCCGGAGGCGATCCGGTCGGTGAACGCGTTCGACGACTGGAGCGAGGTGCGCCACCTCGTGCAGGGCACACCCGCAGCCACCCTTTCTCTTCCTGCCGAAGGTGATCCGATGGAACGGCCGCTGTCCATCCGACAACGGGCCAACATCGGCCTGGTCAGCGTGTTCAGCCAAGCGATCCTGATCACCTTCGTCGCCGTGGTCCTTGCCTCGTTCTTCACGCTATTCGGGCTGCTCGCCATCCCTGAAGAAACGGCCGCATCGTGGACGCAACTTGACAGCGTGAACGTCATCGCCTTCTGGAACGTAGGCGGTCGGACGTTGGTGCTCAGTGAGCCACTCGTTCGGGTGGCCGGGTTCCTGGGCACGTTCGGGGGGATGTACTTCACTGTCTTCCTCGGCACCGACGCGACCTATCGGGCAGAGTTCGCCGAAGACTCCGGGCCGCAGATCCGCCAGGCGCTGGCTGTGCGGCTCGCCTCCCAACATGCGGCGCAAAGCGACTAGGTTGCCGCCGACACGTTCAGCAATTCGAGGGAGCCTTTCGACATGTCCTACCAATTCCTTTCCGACGAGTGGTTGGCCGCCGCCACCGCCATCCGCCACAAGTACGCCGCCGAGGCTGCGAAGGTCACCAGCAGTATTCGTATGAACCAGATCATCACCGACGTTCCGTTCGGTGAGGGCACCGTCAACCTGTACCTCGACACCTCGTCGGGCGACGTGGTGATGGAGAAGGGCGCACTCGACACGCCCGACCTGACGCTGACCACCGACTGGGAGACTGCTCGCAAGATCTTCGTCGACCAGGACCAGGCCGCTGGCATGCAGGCATTCATGTCCGGCAAGGTCAAGGTTCAAGGCGACATGATGAAGATGATGGCCATGCAGACCTCGATGCCGAACGACGACATCGCCAAGCAGGTCGCCGAAGAAATCAAGGGCATCACCAGCTGAAGTAACCGCCAGCGCCGCGTTCTGCGGCACAAATTCGTGAACCTGTCGCGGCAGCGCTGACTAGCGGGGAGTACTGCGTACGAAGGTGGCCGCCAGGCATCCGCCGGCGGCCACCACCGCCCCGACGATGAAGGCGTTGTGGAACGGCGCCAGATTGCTGGAAGTGGCGCTGACGCTGATGGTCGCCAAGACGGCCGACCCGAGCACCTGCCCCATCTGTGTCATCAACTGTTGCATCGCGCCGGCGACACCCAGGTCGGCGTCGTCCACCGCACTCGCCATCAGCGACGTGAGCGCGGGTGCCGCGATGCCCAGGCCGATTCCGGAGAACGCGGTCGCGGCCACGATGAAGATGTACGACGAGTCCAATCCGACGGTGCTCCACAACACCATCGAGATGACCACGCCAATCGCGCCCACCACGCCCGCCACTCGCTCCCCCACTCGCAACGTGACAATGGCCGCGAGTGGCGCAATCAGCGAGAACGCCAGCGGTCGCGAAATCACCAGATAGCCCTTGGTGGCCTCACCGAGGCCGAGCCCTCGGCTGCCCAGCATCTGCGGGATCAGGAAAAAGCCACCCATGTACGCAAAGTTGGTCATCGCCTGGCTGAGCACGGGGAACGCGAAGTTGCGGGTTCGGAACCAGGCGAGCACCACCAGCGGCGCCTCCGCCCGCTTCTCCACCCGCACGAACGCCACCAGCGCCGCGACCGACAGCACCATGCAGCCGATCGTCGCCGTGCTGCCCCAGCCCCATGCACGCCCCTGACTGATTGCGACCAGCAGCGAAGTCGCGCCGATGCCCAAGGTCACCGAACCGAGCACGTCGAACTTGACGCCCCTCACGCGATCGGTGCCCGGTAGCAGCCACAGCGCCACCACGAAGCCGATGAAACACAGCGGAGCCTGCACCGCGAAGATCGCCCGCCAGCCAACGGCTTCCACCAACGGGCCGCCAACGACAACACCGATCACCGGCCCGCCAGCAGTCACGAAACTCCAATAGCTGAGCGGCTTCACCCGCTCGCCCGCCTCGAACATGCGGTTGATGTACGCCATCGCCGACGGCCCGCATGCCGAGCCAGCGGTGGCCGACAGTGTGCGGAACAGAATCAGGCTGGGCGCGTCCCATGCCATCGCCGAAGCAGCGGCGAACACGCCCGCGAAGAACAATCCACCGACGAAGATTCGTTTGTGACCCCACAGGTCGCCTGCCTTGCCGAAGACCGGCCCAACCACACCGAACGCCAGCATCGGGCCGGTGATGGCCCACGTGAGCACCGTCGTCGTCGTATCCAATTCGACCGCGATGCGGTCGAGCGACACCACCAGCAACGTGATCGTGAAGCCGACGGTGAACAGTCCGCTGAGCACCACCCACAGCACGGCCCAGCGATGGTCGATGCCCACCTTGCGGGCGATGCGTCGCCGCAGCAGGATTGGCCAGGGAATGACGCCCAGCTCGTCGACACCACCGCTGCCGATCGACAGCGTGCGGTCAGTACGGGTGTGAACGTTCTCGCGGTGCGGCGGCCACAGCTTCACGAACGAGCGAGTGGCGCCAAGGCCTCTGCCAGTTCATTCACCGTCCACTTCGAGTCACGCTCGACACCGGCGCCACGAGCCCAGCTCTCCACCATCGTGACCGAGCCGCCCTGCACAAGGAAGGTCTCGCCGGTGAACGCACAGTCGCTGGAGGCGAGATATGCAACCAGCGGCGAGATGTTGGCGGGGTCCCACGGGTCGAAAGCGTTTTCCTTCGGCTTCATGATCTCGCCGAGGCCGGGCGTGGCCAGCGTCAGCCGCGTGCGCGCGCCGGGGGCGATGGTGTTGCTCTTCACGCCGTAGCGCACCAATTCCTTGGCGGCGATCTGGCTCAGGGTGGCGATACCGGTCTTGGCCGCGCCGTAGTTGGCCTGGCCCGGGTTGGAGAACAGACCCGAAGTACTGGACGTGTGCACCAGGTTGCGCGGCTTGACGACGCCAGCCTTGTGCTGCTCGCGCCAGTACGCAGCTGCCCAACGCGTGGGGGCAAAGTGACCCTTGAGATGGACGGCGATGACCGAATCCCACTCGTCCTCGGTCATGTTGACCAGCACCCGATCGCGCAGAATGCCCGCGTTGTTGACCAGGATGTCGAGGTCGCCGAAGGTCTCGACTGCCTGGTTGATCATCCGCTGGGCGCCTTCCCAGTCGGCCACGTTGTCGCCATTGACGACGGCCTCGCCGCCCAACGCCTTGATCTCCTCCACCACCTGCTGCGCAGGCGTGAGGTCGGTGCCGGTGCCGTCGTTGGCGCCACCAAGGTCGTTGACCACGACCTTCGCACCTTCGGCGGCGAAGTAGAGCGCGTGCTCGCGCCCGATCCCGCGACCCGCACCGGTGATGATTGCAACGCGTCCGTCCAGAGAGCCCATGACGTGTACCTCCTGGCCTCGACGTTAGTGAGCTAAGGGACCGGGGCTACAACCGGGGTGGGTGCGAAGGTGAGATCGACCGCCGTGCCCCGCAACAACTGCTGCCCGGCAACCAACCCTGAACCATTGCTGGAGGCTGACTGGAACGGTTGGGTGGTATCGCCCGTGATGGTGCCCACCGTGAGGCCCGCGCCGTTGAGCGCGGCCACAATGGCGTTGTAATCAAGGCCGAGCAGTGATGGCACCGACACCAAATCCGGGCCCTTCGACACGGCAACCGTCACCGTTGCGCCACGTGCGGCCTCGCTGCCGGGTGGCAAATCTTGGCGAATCACGGCGCCAACTGGAACGGTGTTGCTGAACTCGTCGGCCACCTGCGCGTACGCAAGGCCCAAGGCTTGCAGCGCTGCCGTTGCGTCGGCGATGGTCAGGTTGGAGAGATCGGGCACGACCCTGGGCGCCGGTCCGGCGGACGGAATCACCTGCACCGTGGTGCCCTTCGTGACCGTTGCGCCGGCGGTCAGCGTGGGCGCAGCCGGGACTGTCCACGAGATGATGACGTCGGGCAGCACCACTTCGTCGAACGCAGGGTCCGACACGATGATGACCAAACCGAGTTCCTCGAGCGCACCAGTGGCAGCCGCCACGGTGAGGCCGGCGAGCTCGGGCAACGCCCGCGGTGCCGGGCCGGTGCTGACGAAAATGACGATGGTCTTGCCGTGCTCCAGCGTGATGCCCGCTGCCGGGTCGGTGCGCACGACCACGCCGGCCTCAACGGTCTCGCTGGCTTCCTCCTCGATCGCACCCTCGAACGGGCCGATCTGATTGAGGGCCTCGCCTTGGCGCATGTCAGTGAGGTCTGGCACGGTGCTGGTTTCGGGTCGGGTGTTCTGCCATGCCAGCACGCCACCGCCGACGGCCAACACGGCCAACAGCGCCAGGAACCAACGGCGTCCGCCACCGACTGCCGGCGGATGCTCGGGAAACTCATCGGCCGGGTCGAACTCTTCCTCGACGGGTGCGGCAACAGGCGTGACCGATGGCGTCGGTTGCGGGACAAGCGCCGGAATCACTTCGGTTGCCGGTGGCTGCTCGACTCGTGGCTGCTCGACAATCGGCGGGGGCGGCGGCAGCGGTGTGGTGGCAACCGGTGGGGGCGGCGGCAAGGGCGTCGACACGACGGCAGCGGCGGTGGTGGTAGTGGTGACTGCAGCAGCGGCCGCCATCAGTTCCGTGTCGGCTGCCGGGTCGGCGTCGTCGACAACCTCGACGGACGGTGCCACCGATTCGTCAGCGGCATCGAGTGGGTCGGTGACGGCATCGACTGAGAGGGTGGCCAATGGCTCCTCATCGGGCTCATTCACGACGGCAGCGGCGGCGAGGGCCGGGTCGACAGCGGGCTCGTCGACAGCGGGCTCGTCGATAGCGGGCTCGTCGACAGTGGGCTCGTCGACAGTGGGCTTGTCGACAGTGGGCTTGTCGACAGCGGGCTTGTCGACAACAGGTTCGTCGATAGCGGGCTCGGCAAAGTCCGGCTCATCGGCCGGCACGATCAGCAGCTCGACGGGCTCGGTGATCGGTCGCGCCATCGGACCCGTGGGCTCCACCGGCTGGTCGGCGCCACCGAGATCCGGTGCAAACAACGAGTTGGCGAGAATAGGAAGCGGGGCAGGCCGCGGCAGCTGCTCGGCCGATTGGACGAGTGCACGCCCAAACTCGGCAGCGGTGTAGCGCGTGCTCAAGTCCGGTCGACCGGCGCGCTCGAACACTGCCGCCAGCTGACCAAAGTCGGCCGACACGGGCATCAAGCGATCAACGCGATTGGCGAGAGTGGCGACCGCCGATTCACCTTCGAACGGCACACTCCCCGTGACCGCTTCCAGCAACGAGAGACACAGCGAATAGACGTCGCTCTTGGGCGTCACCGGCTGGCCCTGAGCTTCCTCAGGCGAGCTGTACTTCGTCCGATCCACGCTGCGCGCCGTCACGTCACCAGCAGTGTGATGAAGCACTTGGGCCAGACCAACGTCGACCACACGCAACCGCCGGTCATCACCGAAGACCAGCGTCGACGGGCGGATATCCGTGTGCACCAGGCCAGCCCGGTGCATCGCATCCAGCGCCTTACACGCATCGAGCCCAACGATGAGCGCTTGCGACGGCGAGAGCAATCGGCCACGGTCGAGAAGGTCGCGCAGGCTGCCGCCGACCATTCGCTCGGTCGCCACGTAGAGCACTTCCCGGTCGTTCCAGGCAGCGCGACCGGAGTCGTAGACGGAGGCAATGTTGGGATGGTGCATACCCGCAGCGACGGCCATGATCTGCTCGAACGACCGCTGCAGATCGGGCATCGCGCTGAGATCGGGATGCACCAGCTTGAGAACGACCGAACGCTGCAGTTGCCCGTCGAACGCGTCGAAGACCGCTGCTTGGAAGCTGCTACCCAGGCGCGAACCGAGGCGGTAGCGCCCGGCGATCGTCCGCGCCGAAAGGGGAGGTTCGTTGGCCACCATGACGACTGAAGAACCTAGCTGCGCTGAGCCGCGACCACAGCGCGAGGTGCGAATTCCGCATCGGGCGGCGAGAATGAGGGCGTGCGAATCAACCTTCGGCGTCCACAGCTGTCATTGCTCGTGGCCAGCTTTCTCATCGCAATCAGCCTGGTCGCTATCGGCATCGGAATCTCGATTGCGGTCACCGGCACTGGTCGTCAGGGCCTGCCAGCAGAGATCGAGGAAATCAGCCCCCTACGAGCCGCGTCCCAGGTGCCCGCGCAAACTCAGGTCTTCGTCGACCTGCAAACCGGCTTCACCGGAGTGTTGGTCATCGACGATCTCGAGCTGCCGACGGTCAACATCAACGAAGTCAAAAGCCCAGCGGGCCAGGAAGTCAAGCTGCCACCGGTCACCATCTTTGAACCGGGCAACTCGACGCTGACCTTCGACCCGTCCCCCCAGTCGGCAATCACCGAGTTCAGCCAGGGCGAGCACATTGTGAAGGTCATCTTCTGGAAGCTCATCGACGGCCGCAGCCGAGCCCGCTCCTACACCTGGACCTTCACCGTCTTCTAGTTCCGCCATCCCGAGGGTTTCAACAACCTGGGGCGTGCTCGAAACCCTCGAAATAGGCCTTCGAGGAGTTCACCGATGTACCGCGTGACCTACACCCGCAAGTGCCAGTTGGCATGATACTCTACGCCATATGGCACAGGCAGTCGCAGGTGGTGGAGCACTCGGAGAGCACGAAGTCCGTCGCGGGGTACCGGTCACCAGCGTGACCGCGGCAGCTACGACGCTGCAGATGCCGTTGGCCGACGTGCTCGATTGGCTCAGCATTTCCCCCCGCACGTGGGTACGGCGCAAGCAGCAGGGTGTGCTCGACGTGCTGGAAGGCGACCGGGTGGCGCGCCTGCAGCGCCTCACACGAAGGGCCGCCGCCGTGCTGGGTGGGGCTGCTGAAGGCCGGGCTTGGTTGACAACTCCCCAGCGAGCCCTCGCACGTCGCACCCCTTTCGAGGTCGCTGCTACCGAGGTCGGAGCCGAAACGGTCTTCCAGTTGCTCGGCCGCATCGAGCACGGGGTGTTCAGCTAACGATGCAGTTCTGGCGTCTCGCGGCGGTTCGCCACGCGCCCAGCGCCATGAGCGGCGAAGGTGCTGCGGCGTTCGGCGGCCGCTGGAATCCGCCAGGTCGGCGGATGGTGTACACCGCACAATCGCTGGCGCTGGCCACACTGGAACTGTCCGTCCAC
>JANOYI010000065.1:0-2769 GCA_031428795.1 Ilumatobacteraceae bacterium
TTCATCAGGAACTTCTGGGATGCGGAACTCTTCGCTCGGGAGAGTGAGGTAACCGCGCCAAATAGTGATCTGCGCCACAGCGAAATCTTTTGGGCGATGGAGTACGTCGACGAGGCGGTGCGTGCTGGAGACGTCGCGGTGGTCCGCGTGATTTTGGAGTTAGCTGAAGCAGTCCCGCAAGACGAGTTTCGCCTGGGCTTCCTAGGGGCCGGCCCGATCGAGAATCTTCTGTGTGACGGCGAGAGCCCCCCGAGTGGCGCAATGGTCGATGCCATTCACCGCGCAGCGCTGTCGAGTCAGCCATTCCGTGAGGCGCTAGAAAGCGTTTGGTGGACCGATTCTGCAAGTCCAGAACTTGTAGCCCGAATCAACAGCGTGCTCTCCTCGGACGTGATTGTCGAAGAGCGGACGGACTGATGCCTTGCTAGAACCACGCAAACCCGATCGGGCAAGGCTCGGTTCTGCTGTCGGAGGGCTTTAGGCGCAAGACGGTGGTCGACGACGGCTGATCGCGAGCGCATAGCTGTAGATATTCCGGTGATCGCTGAGCAGGGCCGCAGTTATTCCGGCAATCGCGTCGATCAATCCGGACCGAAGGACGCGGCGCCTCGATCGGTGCCGCTCCGGGCGGCGAACAGGACCCGAACCGAGCTCCGGGCGGTTCCTTGAGACAGCGGACCGCAGCTTGATCAATCGCCGGGACATCAAACTTGATCACTGCTCGCTCGAGCCAGAGGTACGCTGTTCTGATGGCCCGCCGCGCTGACGACTTCGCGAACGACTCCCTGATCGATGTCGTCAATCCCGAGGATGACACCTCCACGGAGGCGATTGCAGCGTGGATCGCCGACCTCGAGCGTGACGATGACTGGATCGAGCTCGGGTCCACTGCCGCCGAACTCATTGCCGAAGACCGCACTGTCACCGGCTCGTGAACGCAGTCGTCCTCGACGCGTCGGCAGCGGCTGAGATCGCCGTTCGGACGTCACTGGGGCGCAGCTTGCTCGCTCTTGCGCCGCGGGATCGACGGTGGTGGGTTCCTGACCACTTCCACATCGAGGCCGTTGGCGCAGTGAGGCGAATGCTCCTCAAAGGTCTCATCGATGAGGGCAGAGCGACCAGCGCTGTCGACAGCCTTCTGACACTGCCGGTCACCGTGAGCAGAAGCCGACCGCTCATCGGGGAGGCGTGGACATATCGGCGAAACCTCATCGTTCAGGACGCCGTGTACGTCGTCCTGGCCACACACCTGGACGCGCCGCTGCTGACGGGCGACCGGAGGATCGCCGGCGCGCCGAACCTCCCGATCCAGGTTCTACACATCTCGGTCGCCGACTGACGCTTACGTCGACCGCCGTCCGAGGCGGGCGACCACGGCGCTCTGGCTCCGCGGCAGTGCGTGCGAGTACGTGTTGAGCAGCATCTCTGGGCTGTGACCGAGAATATCGGCGATGGCTCGGAGCTCGCCGACGTCGGCGGCGGTGCTCACCATGTGAGTGGCCGCGGTGTGGCGAAGACCGTGCGACGTGAGCCGAGGAAGTTCCGCGTGCTTGACGATGCGTTCCAGGGCTCGGTCGTAGGAACGGGGGAGGACGATGCCGCCTTGGCGCGTTGTCACGATCAGGTTGCCACCCTCCCACGCTGGCCCTGCGACGAGGCGTTCGGCGGCCTGGTCGGCGCGACGGCGGGTGAGACAGCGCAGCGTGGCCTCGTCGAGCGGGATGGTGCGCCGCGAGCGCTCGTTCTTTGCGTCACCCCATGCGGCCCCATCGCTGACTGCGACGAGGCTTTCGTCGATTCGCAGGGTCTGCCTGTCCAGGTCGACGTCGTCCCACCGGAGGGCGAGCACCTCGCTGCGGCGCAGACCGTAGAGCACGCCGAGCCGAAACGCGATCGCCCACCGATGCGTGGAGGTGGCCTCGAGGAACTGATCGACCTCGGTCTCCGACCACGCAACCGTGTCCTTCACCTTCACCGGCTTGGCGACGGTTCGCGGGAGGCCCACCCTGGCGGCAGGGCTACGAACGATGAGCCCCTCGTCGACGGCCTCCGTCAATGCTGCTCGCAATACGTTGCGACAGATTTGCACGCTCCGACGGGACAGCCTGCCGCCGTTCGCGAGCCCGTCGACCCACGCCGCAACATCGTCGCGATCCAAACGTGACAGAGAGATGGCGCCCAGGCCAGCCTCGATGTGTGGGATTGCCCAGGCGTACTGTTCGCGTGCTTTCTGGGTGATGTCGGTGCGACTGGCAACGTACCGTCTTACCAACCACGCGACGGTGCCGCGTTCAGTCGTGAGGTCGTTGGCACGAACACCCCGTGCCGCCGCCAGTGCCGACCGCTGCGACGGGTAGGTGCCGAGTTGACGCGGTCGATGATTGCCGGTCGACGTGTCGATGCCGTCGACACGCACGACCCATTTGTCGCGCTGCTTGCGCACCGTTGGCTGGCCGGTTGCCTTCCACGACATGCTTCACCTCCGTGCATTCCTGCGACCGGAGTTGATACATCGCTGATACATCGACCGGTCGACGAGTGTTGGTCACTCTATCAGACCTGGTCAGACTAGTCGGGGAGAGGAGACTCGAACTCCCGGCCTCCTGCTCCCAAAGCAGGTGCGCTACCAACTGCGCTACTCCCCGGCGGTGCTTGATGCTACCGGCCCAACCCGGCTGAGCCGGGTGGGTTCTGACGCCACCAAGTGACGACTAGCGGACGGCGAGTTCCTCGACCACGGCCAGCAACCGTGCGACATCTTCGGGCTCG
>JANOYI010000066.1:0-4649 GCA_031428795.1 Ilumatobacteraceae bacterium
GCGGCGCTGCGTTGGGGCATCGTTCACCCACGGCAGCTGTTGGCCGACCTCGAACCCAGCGCCGGAGCGGACACCTTCGCCAGTGAGTTGGCCTGGCGGGAGTTCTACGCCGACGTTCTCTTCCGCAAGCCCGACACAGCCCGACACAACTTGAACCAGAAGATGAACGCGATGGTGGTCGACACGGACGCCGCTGCCTACGAACGCTTTCAACGGTGGGCCGATGGGACGACCGGATTCCCAATCGTCGACGCTGGCATGCGGCAGTTGCTCGCCTCGGGCTGGATGCACAATCGCGTGCGAATGCTCGTCGCAAGCTTCTTGGTCAAGGACCTGCACCTGCCGTGGCAGTGGGGTGCCCGTCACTTCATGCGTCATCTCATCGACGGGGACCTGGCGTCCAACAGCCACGGCTGGCAGTGGACGGCGGGAACCGGCACTGATGCGTCGCCGTATTTTCGGATTTTCAACCCCACTACGCAGGCACTGCGCTTCGACCCGGACGGCGACTATGTCCGGCGCTGGGTGCCTGAACTCGCCGATGTCAACGGGGCGGGCGTGCACGAACTCGGGCTGCTCCGGCCCGATGGCTACCCGGCGCCGATGTTGAACCACGCAGTCGAACGCGACGAAGCGCTGCATCGGTACCGCCAGGTGACCGCTGGCAGTCGGTAGCCTGGACTGCTAACCGCATCCGGAGCGCCGAGTTGTTGAAGGGCAGGGGAGCCATGCTCGACGAACGCAAAACAGCAATCTTGAGAGCAGTGGTGCAGGAGTACATTTCCACCGCGCAGCCGGTCGGCTCCACTCACATCGCCAACGCCCCCGGTGTGCGGGTCAGCTCGGCAACCGTTCGCAATGAGATGGCAGTGCTCGAGCAGGAGGGTTACCTCGCCCAGCCGCATACGTCAGCCGGCCGAATTCCTACCGACAAGGGCTACCGCTTCTTCGTTGATCACATGGCTCAGCCTGGCCGCCTCGACACTCAGTCGTCGCAGCGCGTCGGCGCCTTCTTCGACTCGGCCCACGGTCGGCTGGAAGAACTGCTACACCAGACCACCAATCTGCTGGCGCAGGTTTCGCACCATGCGGCAGTCGTCGTCGGGCCCCGAGCAGAGATCGCCGTTGTTCGCTCAGTTCAGGTGGTCGGGCTGGTGGGCCGTCACGCCACGGTGGTCGCCGTGCTTTCCAACGGTGTCGTCGAAAGCCAGGCAGTCGAATTGCCCAATGAGGTCTCCGAAGTCCGCCTCGCTGCGGTCACTGCCCACCTCCAGGCCCACATGGTTGGTCGTTCGTTGGACAGAGGTGTGCACATTCCACTCACCGGTGACCGCGAACTCGATTCGGTCTGCACAGCGGCCGCTGGTGCGCTGGACGGGTCGGTGGCCGACGAGCACGTCTTCGTCCACGGCGCTGCTTCCATGGCCCACGCGTTCGATGCGGTCGACACCGTTCGCTCGGTTCTGCGCACGCTGGAGCAGCAGTACGTGATGGTCACGCTCGTGCGCGATGTGTTGAACCGCGGTCTGTCTGTGGCCATCGGTGCCGAGCATGGGGTCGAGCCGCTGGTGGCGTGCTCCGTCGTGGTCAAGCCGGTGGTCGTCGACGGCGAGCAGGTGGGCACCATCGGCGTTCTCGGGCCAACCCGAATGGATTATCCGCAGGCCCTCGCTACCGTCGAAGCGGTGAGCGATCGATTGGGCCGGCACCTCAGCGACGGTGGGAGCACGAATGGCTGACGACTACTACGCACTGCTGGGTGTGCCTCGCACAGCAAGCAGCGACGAACTGAAGAAGGCGTACCGCAAGCGCGCCCGCGAACTGCACCCCGATGCAAACCCCGGCGACGCCGCTGCGGAGGAGCAGTTCAAGAAGGTCGCTCGCGCCTATGAAGTACTCAGTGACGACGATGCTCGGGCCCGCTACGACCGGTTCGGCGAGCAGGGCGTCGGCGGCGCGAACGGTCCCAACATGGGCGACATGTTCGGGGGTGGTGGCGGCGGCCTTGGCGACCTGTTCGACGCGTTCTTCAGTGGCAACGGCGGCGGTTTCGGAGGCGGCGGCAGTCGCGGTCCCGCGGGCCCGCCACGCGGCCAAGACCTCGAGGTCGTTGCCGACGTTGCGTTCGAGCAGGCAGTGTTCGGGGCCACGGTGCCAGTCACATTGCGCACGGCACTGCGCTGCGAAGACTGCAGTGGCACCGGTGCTGGCGAGGGCACCAAGCCGGTGACGTGCAGCGAGTGCAACGGGCGCGGGCAAGTGCAGCGTGTTCGGCAAAGCATGCTGGGCCAAATGGTGACGTCTTCGGCGTGTCAAAAGTGCAGTGGTCTTGGTCAAGTCATTGTGACTCCATGCCCGAAGTGCTCGGGCGATGGTCGCACGGTCAGCGAGAAGACCTACCAGGTGGACGTTCCCGCCGGCGTCGACACGGGGTCCACCCTGCGGCTCACCGGACGTGGCGCCGTTGGGGCGCGCGGCGGCGCTACTGGCGACCTCTATGTGCATATCCGGGTGGCCGCTCACGATCGCTACCGCCGCGAGAACGACGACCTCATCACCGACCTGCCGGTTTCCATTGCACAGGCGTCGTTGGGCGCGAAGTATCTGCTGCCCACGCTCGACGGCGACGAGGAAATTCTGGTGCCTGCAGGCACCCAGCCGGGGCGCGAGTTCGTGCTTCGCCAGCGCGGCGTCCCGCGGCTGCAGGGTCGCGGTCGCGGCGACCTGCGCGTGCGGGTGCAGGTCCAGGTGCCAACCAAGCTCAGTGATTCGGAAGTCGAACTGTTGAAGAAGTTCGCCGACTCGCGCGGCGAGGAAGTGCATTCCGAGCACGGGCTCCTCGCCCGTATCAAGTCGGCATTTCAGTGAACCCGGCGCTGCGTTCGAGCGCGGCGCATGTGTTCGTGGAGTCGCTGGCCGACCCATCGCTGCAGCCCGACGACGCACATCACCTCTTTCGAGTGTTGCGGATCCGAGACGGCGAGCGCGTCACGGTGAGCGATGGTCGCGGCGGTTGGCAGTTGACGGAAGTAGTTGGTCGGGCGCTGCGCCCTGTCGGTGAGCCGACCATAGGGGAGTCCGCTCCGTTGCTGACGATTGCCAGTGCGATCCCCAAGGGCGACCGTGTCGAGTGGATGGTGCAGAAGCTGACCGAGATAGGAGTCGCGGGCATAGTGCTCTTGCACTGCGAGCGCAGTGTGGTGCGCTGGGAAGGTGACCGCGCAGAGCGACAACTGCTGCGCACGCGCAGGGTCGCAAAGGAGGCGGCGATGCAGAGCCGGCGAGTGTGGCTGCCGACCATCACCGGTCCTCTGCCGTGCGCCGTCGCGCTAGCGCTGGACGGCGTCGTTGTGGCGGAACCGATGGGTGTGACCGCTGCTGAGCTTGGCTGGCAGCCGACGATGGTGGTGATAGGGCCCGAGGGAGGTTTTTCCGACAATGAGCTCGCCGTGGCACCGACACTGATCTCACTCGGTCCGAGCATCCTGCGCATCGAAACTGCAGCGGTAGTGGCCGCTGTCAAATTCTTGACATAGAACCCTCAATTCCGTCGCTGAGTGATTTGTGCTCACTTTCCGTTGTTATCACTGTGCGTGTGTGTCATGATGTCTGAGCGTGCGGACGGACTTGCCGCAGAAAGAAAGAAGGACGAGTGCCATGCGTGAATTCGACGATGACGACGTGGTGGCCTCCCCATACAGCCGCAAGGTTGGTGAGCGACTGCGTGTCATTCGGCGCCAGAAGAGGTTGTCGCTCCAGGAAGTCGAAGCATCGTCCAATGAAGAATTCAAGGCGTCGGTACTGGGTGCGTACGAGCGTGGCGAGCGAGCCATCTCGGTTCCCCGCCTTGAGCGACTGGCGAAATTCTACAACGTTCCAGTCGATCAACTGCTGCCACGCGAGGACGTCACCCCGTCCAACGAAGCCGAGCTGCCGAACAACAAGAAGCTGGCTGTTGACATCTTGAAGCTGACCCAACTCAGCGGCCAGCCGTTCGAGATGTTGGTCCGCTTCTTGAAGATGATTCAGGTGCAGCGCCAAGACTTCAACGGCAAAGTCATCACCGTGCGTGGCGACGACACTCGGGCGATCGCAGCCATGCTTGACGTGCCGGTCGATCAGGTCGGTCAGCGCCTCGATGCGCTCGACCTTCTGTTCCGCCCCTAGTTCCTGAGTCGACAGATTCCTGGCGCGCCCTTCGGGGTCTACATCCACATTCCGTTCTGCGCTCAGCGGTGTGACTACTGCGCGTTTGCAACGTGGACGGATCGTGGGCACCTGCAGGACAACTACCTCGCCGCGCTCGCAGCCGACATCGCGAGGGCGGGGCTGGCGCCCGTCTCGAGTGTCTTCGTCGGCGGCGGCACGCCCACCTTGGTCGACCCGACCGCTCTGGGCGACGTCATACGGTCGATTCCGACGACGGCCGGAGCGGAGATCACCGTCGAGTGCAACCCCGACGACGTGACCGTCGAGATGTATCGCACCTTTCGAGACTCGGGTGTGAACCGAGTCAGCATCGGCGTGCAGTCGATGGTGCCCTCGGTACTGGCTGCGCTCGGCCGCACCCACAACCCGGACAACGTTCGGCTGGCTGTGGCTGCCGTGCGCGAGTCGGGCATTGCGACGTTCAACCTCGACCTGATCTA
>JANOYI010000067.1:0-7140 GCA_031428795.1 Ilumatobacteraceae bacterium
CTCAGCGACACCACCGAGCTGATCAGCCGTGCCCGCTATCTGGCCACGCAGTCACGCGACCCAGCGGCGCCCCACTACGAGCACCACGACATCGGTTACAACTACCGGATGGGCAACCTCAACGCGGCCGTTGGCAGGGGCCAGTTGCGCACGCTGCCGTATCGCATCGGACAACGGCGCCGGGTGCGCGAAGGGTACGAGCAGCACCTGCGGGCTCTGTCCGGCATCGAGTTCCAGGCCATCCCCGCCGACTGCGAGCCCAACCACTGGTTGACCACCATCACCGTCGACCCGTTGCAGTTCGGCGCCCAGGCGGTCGACGTCATTCGTGCCCTTCATGCCGCCGGCATCGAGGCCCGCCACGGCTTCAAGCCAATGCACATGCAGCCGGTGTTCGCCGAGGCTCCAGTAGTGGGCGGCGCGGTCTCAGCGGAGTTGTTCGCCACCAGCGTCAGCCTGCCCAGCGGCGGCCGCATCACCGACGACGACGTCGCCTGGATCTGCGAAGTCATCGCCTCCGCGCGTCGGTAACCCATGCGCGTCATCGGCATCGCCCTGCTGGCACTCGCCGTCGTGTGGCCGCATCGCCGTCAGGTGCAGGCGCTGTTGGCCGTGCTTGCCGGGCTCGCCATTGCGAAGTCGACCTGGCCGGCCTCGTTCCAGGCGCGCAGCGGTAACTGGTGGGCCGTCGGTGTGGCGGCGCTGCTCACGGTCGCGCTGTGGTGGACTGTGCCCCGACTGCGTCTGGCCTCCGGCATGCCGTCGAGCCGGTGGGGGCTGTACGCCGGTTCCGCATTTGCCGTCTACGCCTGCGTGCCCGAAACCGAGCAGATGACAGAGGTCGGGCTGGTCATCGCCGCCGCTGCCGTGGCCGAGGTGCTGCGGCAACGTCTGCTGCCAGTGTCTGCGGACGCGGCCGTCGCCGGCCTGCTGCTGTGGTCGGCGCTGTTGGGCGCCACCGGCAGGCCGAGTGCACTGATCGGCGGACTGTTCGCGCTCGTGCCGTTGATCGCGGTGCCCGCTGTGCTGGCGGCCCGTCCAGCACTCGCCAGCGCAGCGCTGCCGTGGAGGTGGGCTTTGGCCGTGGTGTGGATTGGGGCGGCGGTAGCAGTCGCCCGCACCGGCGGCATCTCTCGCAATGCAGCGCCCGCATGGATCGCCGGTGTGTGCTTCACAGTCGCAGCGTTAGCGGCGAGCGAATTGTTGGCCCGACTAACCGCGCGTGCAACGCCGGCAGACGGCTGACCCGCCGCTTACCTTGGCACTCTCTGCCGCCCATGGGTGGGCAACGGTGACGGATCTGGCACGGTGGCCCGCCCTTGGGTGGCGGACCGTGCCAAACAGCCCACTACCTCGTGCTGGTCATCCAGTCGACGGTGGCCCGCACGCCTTCGGTGAGCGGCACGGGGACCACATCGGGGAATAGTGCCATCAGGCGGCTGCTGTCGGCTTGCGAGTGCTTCACGTCGCCGACGCGTTCCAGTTCGTGATTGCGGGGGAGAGCGTGGCCGACGATGCGCTCGAGCTCGTCGATCAGCTCCAGCAGGGAGCAGCGGGTGCCGAAGGCCAGGTTCACCGGCGTCGCCGAAGTGACTTTGCGCAGCAGTGCGTCGGTCACCACAGCCGTGAGCGTGCCCACGAACGTGAAGTCGCGGCTCTGCGTGCCATCGCCGTAGATGGTCAGCGCTTGCCCGTCGAGTGCGGCCTCGACGAAGCGGGGCACCACGGCTGCATAGGCATGGCCGGCGGCCTGCAGCGGTCCGTAGACATTGAAGAAGCGGAAGGCCAGCACTGGCAAGTCGTACGACTGGCCCCACGCCAAAACACACGATTCGGCGGCCAGCTTGCTGGCTGCATACGGCGACATCGGGCGGGTGGCCAGGTCTTCGTGCTTCGGCATCGCCGGGTTGCTGCCGTACACACTGCTGCTGCCGGCCAACAGCGTGTGCAGGTTGCCGTGGCGGCGAGCCGCCTCCAGCACCATCACGGTGCCGGTGGCATTGGTGAGATAGCTGGGCATCGGCTCGGCCACCGACCGGGGAACTGAGCCCAGTGCGGCCAGGTGCACGATGGCATCGGCGCCGGCACACGCATCGTCGAGCGCCGCATCGTCGAGCACGCTGCCCTCGACCACTCGCACTGGGAGCCCGGCCAGGTTGGCCGCGTTGCCGGTGGAGAAGTCGTCCAGCACCACCACGTCGGTGATGCCGGGCGTGGCCAACAGGCGTCGGCACAGATTGGCACCGATGAAACCTGCCCCACCCGTCACGACCACTCGCATGCAGGCGAGGTTATGAGGTCAGACGGGAATCGGGGTGGCAGTCGGTGATAATGGGCGGTCCATGGCCGACGCGCGCACCGACGACACCGCTGCCAAGTGGGAGCGCGAGCCGAACGTTGTGTGGCGCCTCGGCCCCGATCGCGTGCTGGTGCGGCGTGTGGGCGGCGACGGACTCGACCTCGTCGGTTCCGCCGCGATGGTGTGGGTGGCGCTCGACGGCCCACGCACTCGAGCCGATCTCGTCGACGAGATATCCTCCGTCTCGGCGGCTGCGGCCGAACCGGAAGCGCTGAATGCTGCGCTGCGCGAGTTGCTCGAGTGTCAGCTCGTGCGGAAATCGTGGTGACGTCGGTGTTCGTGCAGGCGTTGGACGCCCGTGTTCGTATCGACGCGCCCGACCCGATCGGTGCGTTGTTCTCTGACCTGTTCGGCGACCTCACTGTCGACGATGACGGACGAGCCACGGATCTGCGAATTGTGTGGCGCAGTGAGGGTGAGAACTCGTGGCACGTTGCACTGGGGGAGGGCGGGCACATGGGGCCCACCGCTGCAGCCGACGGACTGGCCGAGTCGATCATCGAGGTGAACAGTGTCGCAGCGGCCTCGGTGGCCGGTGACTCGGCCGTGCTGCATGCGGGTGCCTTCGAGGTCGACGGGCGGGCGGTTGCGGTCACCGGGATGAGTGGTGCCGGCAAGTCCACCCTTGTTGCCGCCGCAGTGCTGCGCGGTCATGGGTTCCTGGCCGACGAGGTGTGCAGCATCAATCCATCTACTCACGACGTGCGTCCGTACTACCGGCCCATCGGACTGCGCGCGCATGGCGCCGCAGCTATCTGTGTACCGATTCCCGCGCACCCTCTCGACCCGTTCACCACCGTCTATCCGTGGCAGGTCAGTTTGCGCGGCCGTCTCGCCAGCCCCGCTCCGCTGCGCCTGGTAGCGCTGGCAAACCGACGGCCCGGCCCAGTCGACATCGAGACCGTTCGACCGGCTGAAGCACTTGTCCGCCTCACCGAACTCACCTTGGGCACCGATGGAGTCGAGCGCGCGATGTTCCTACGTCTTGCGCAACTGGTACGAGCCATCGAGGTCGTCACCATCAGTTACGACGACTCGTTTGCCGCTGTCGACGCGCTTGCCGAGCGGGTGTCCGCATGAAGGACACCATCGAACCCATCGACGTGCTTCGCACCGCTGTGTCGTTCGGGCTGCCGGGAGCGAATCCACAGGAATTGCCGCTGTCCGCAGAGGTGATCTCGCTGGCCAACACGCACCGGGTGCAAGGTCTGCTGTGGTCGGCCATCGAGGGCGGTGCGATCACCGGAGAAGAAGCACTCATCGAGCGCGCTAGCGAGGCATTGCTCGCCGGGTTGCGCACCTGTCTGATCTCCGAAGAGTCGGCCGTCCTCGCGCTGACCGCGCTCGGGTCGGCCGGCGTGGACACGCGGGTGCTCAAGGGCATTGCCATCGCCCACCTCGACCACTGCGACCCGGCCGAACGCCTCTTCGGCGACGCTGACATTCTCATCCGTCGAGCTGACTACAACCGTGCCCTCGCTGCGCTGGCAGCCGCCGGCTTCCAACGCGCCGAGCCGCCGGTGCGTAGCTGGTGGGAGCATCGCTTCGGTAAGGCCGTAGTGCTCGATGCACCCGCCGGCGGTGAGCTGGATCTGCATCTTGCCATCACGGGTGGCTACTTCGGTGAACGTATTGACCATCAGCGATTGTGGGCTTCCGCCCCCGACTCGTTCGAACTGGCCGGGCGTCCAGTTCGCAGTCTCGATCGCGAAGGTCGGCTGCTGCACGCCTGCTGCCACGCTGCGCTCGGCGGTCAGTCGGGTCTGCGTGCAAAACGCGACATCGCGCAACTGCTGTTGCACAGCGGAGCGGACTGGGAGCAGACACGTGCCTGCGCGCAGCACGATGGCGTCGAGCTCGTGCTCGCCGAGGCGGTGCGCGCGACGTGGGGCGAGCTGAACCTCGACCGCGACGACCCTTGCGCGCGTTGGGCAACCAGCTATATCGCGGACCCTGTCCAGCAGCGAGCACTCGCTGGCTACACCGCTGCATTCGCCGAAGGCTGGGCGCCCGAAGGCCGCAGCATCCTGTTTGCGCTCAGCCCGTTCGACCGAGTGCGCTTCCTCGCCGGCCTCGCCGCTCCCTCGCGTGCAAGCATGCGGTACCGCCACCGCACCTGGCCGCGGCACTTACGCTTGGGCGTCGCGACCATTCGAGGTGGGGCATGAGCGCAGTCCCCGCACCTCGCGTGCTGCTGGTGACCAAGGGCCTCGACATCGGCGGCATCGAACGCATCGTCGTCGAGCTCGCGCTCGCGATGACCCAGCGAGGAGTGCCCGTAGAGGTCGCTGTCGTCAACGACAGCCGCAACCAGCTGATCCCGCTGCTGACCGAAGCCGGAATTGTGGTGCACCGTCTTGGCGGAAGCGACCGCATCGGCGTGTCTGCGGCGCGCAGGCTGGCGGCGCTGGTGAAGGACCGGCGTTTCGACGTCGTACACGTACACGGCCCGCTGCCCGGCGCGCTGGCCAGAAGCGTGCCGGGCCACCGACCTGTCGTCACCACCTCCCACACGCCGCTCGGAGCGGTCCGCCTGCCCACCCGGCTTGTGTGGCGCCTCACGGCATCGCGCGACGCGGCCACCGTGGCGGTGTCTGCCGTGGTGTCCAGCTCCTTGCCACAGCGCGTCGCGGCGCGCACAGTGGTGATTCCGCATGGCGTCGACCCGGTGGCCATTGCGCGCACCCTTGCCGACATGCAGCCGCGCGGGGAAACCGACATCGTCACCGCTGTCACGGTGGCCAGCCATCGCGACGTGAAGAACTATCCCAACCTGCTCCGCGCGATGAAGGTTGCCCTCGGGTTGGGAGCGAAGTTGCGCCTGGTGGCCGTGGGCACGGGCGCCGAACTCGAGCGTCACCGTGAGCTGGCCGCGCGGCTGGGTCTGGCAGATGTGGTGACCTTCGAAGCGCCGGTGCGCGACGTGCTGGGCGTGATCGCCGCCGCCGACCTGTTGGTAGTGGCCAGCGATTACGAGGGCCAGCCGCTGGTGGTACTCGAGGCCCTGGCACTCGGTCTGCCGGTGGTGGCCACAGCCGTCGGCCGTGTGCCGGAGCTGGTCAGTCCGGCGGTGGGCCGGGTCGTGCCGCCCGGCGACCCGCAAGCGCTAGGCGCCGCGCTGGCCGAGGTTGCTGGCGATTCCGAACTGAGGGCGCAGATGGGCGAGGCCGCTCACCACGAGGGCCACACATGGACGCTGGACAATGTGGTCGATGCGCACCTAGCGCTCTACTCGGAAGTGACGGGACGATGAAGATGCAGGCACGAACGGTGCTGAAGCAGGTGGCCGCGGCCGCCGACAGGGTGCTGCCGCCACCCGCTGGTGTTGTCGTGCTCATCTACCACCGCGTCGGGGGCGGGTCGGCGAGCGAAGTCGACCTCGACCCGTCGGTGTTCGACGAACATCTTTCGTATTTGGTCGAGCACCACAAGGTACTGTCGCTCGACGCCGCGGTCGACGGGCTCGCGAGC
This sequence comes from Ilumatobacteraceae bacterium, assembly GCA_031428795.1. GTDB lineage: Bacteria > Actinomycetota > Acidimicrobiia > Acidimicrobiales > Ilumatobacteraceae > UBA668. Next base: position 5,831 of record JANOYI010000067.1, read on the forward strand.
GGGCAACCGATCGAAGGCGTGGTGCTGACGTTCGACGATGGCACCGCCGACTTCACCGACGTGGTCGTGCCCGCGCTCGTGAAGCACCAACTGCCCGCCACGCTCTATGCGGCCACGCACTTCATCGACGAAGGCATCGACTTCCCGTGGGGCGCGCCGCCGACCTCGTGGGATGCGTTGCGCGATGCCGCGAGCACCGGACTGGTCACGGTCGGTTCGCACACTCACTCGCACTGGCTGCTGGACCGGCTCGATGCCGAAACGATCGATGGCGACCTTGATCGTTCCATCGTGCTCATCGCTGAGCACGTTGGTTCGGTCCCGGAACACTTCGCCTATCCGAAAGCGCTGCCGGGATCACCGGCGGCGGAGTTGGCGGTTCGCCGACGGTTCCGTTCTGCGGCGCTGGCGGCAAGCCGGGTGAACCGGCCCGGCCATACCGACTTGCACCGCCTGTGGCGCACCCCGGTGCAACGCAGCGACACGCCACCGTTCTTCGCCGCCAAAGCGCGCGGGGGAATGCGGCTGGAGGGTGAACTGCGCTCGCTGGTCGGGCGAGTGAAGTACCGCGGTCAAGACCGATGATCGCCGCCGACCTGCCTGCGAAGGACCCGGGTCGCCCGCGTCTGGTGCATCTCACCACCACTGACATGAGCCTCGATTGGCTGCTGGCCCCACAACTGCGCGCATTCGCAGAGGCCGGCTACGAGGTCATCGGCATGTCGGCCGCGGGCAAGCACGTGCAGCACCTCGAGTCGATGGGCATTGCGCATGTCGACGTGCCGGCGTTCACGCGCAGCACGAACCCGTTGCAAGACGTGAAGGCGTTCGTCCAGGTGTTCCGGCTGCTCCGGGAGGTGCGGCCCGACATCCTGCATACGCACAACCCGAAGCCGGGCATCATCGGCCGCATCGCGGGCAGGCTGGCGCGTGTGCCCTTGGTGGTCAACACGCAGCACGGTCTGTACGCACAACCCGAGGACAGGTGGCAGCGCCGCTGGCCGGTCTACGCGGCCGAGCGACTCGCCGCAGCGTTCAGCCACGTCGAGCTGGTGCAGAACGAGGAAGACGTCGACACGCTGGTGAAGGTGCTGCGCGTACCCGCTCGCCGAGTGCGCCTGCTGGGAAACGGCATCGACCTCGATCGTTTCAACCCCGAAGCGGTGGCGCCCGGAACCCGCGAACGCCTGCGTGCCGAGTGGGGTTTCGGCGAGGGGGTTGTGGTGTGCGGTGTGGTCGGCCGCCTGGTGCGCGAGAAGGGCATTGTCGAGATCCTCGAGGCGGCGAGCATGCTCAAGGCGGAAGGTTCG
>JANOYI010000068.1:0-17155 GCA_031428795.1 Ilumatobacteraceae bacterium
GTAACGTACAACCATATGGTTGTACAACTGAGCGAACGCACGAACAGCGAATCGCACACGGATCTCGTCTTCCAGGCGCTTGCCGACGCGACGAGGCGCGACATCGTTCGGCTGACCATGAACGGCGAATACTCGGTCTCCGAGCTGGCGCGCCGGTACCCGATGAGCTTTGCCGCTGTGCAGAAGCATGTTGCGGTGCTTCAACGCGCTCAGCTGATCGGCAAGGAACGCCGCGGGCGCGAGCAACTGATCCGCGGCCGACCTGACGCCGTGCGCGCGGCCGCGACGTTGTTGAACGAATTCGCTGCCCTGTGGCGCGACCGCATCGACAGATTCGGCGAAGTCCTCGTCGACGACACGAAAGTCAATCACATGAAAGGCACGACAAAATGACCGTTACCAACGTTGACGTCAACTCCGAGGCCAAGACCCTCACCGTGACTGCGATCTTTGACGCGTCAATCGAGCAGGTGTGGCAATTGTGGGCCAATCCGCGCAAGCTGGAGCAGTGGTGGGGGCCGCCCACCTACCCGGCCACGGTGGTCGAGCATGACCTCACGGTCGACGGGCGGGTGACGTACTTCATGACCAGCCCCGAGGGCAACAAGCACCACGGGTGGTGGCACATTGTGAGCGTCGACGCTCCAACGAATCTTTCGTTCGAGGACGGGTTCGGCGACGGCGACGGCAACCCCAACCCGGAGATGCCGATCACAATGGTCAGCCTCACCATCGTGGCACGCGCCGAAGGCGGCACCCAGATGACGCTCACGAGCACCTTTCCATCGGCCGAGGTGATGGCTCAAATGGTTGAAATGGGCATGCAGGAAGGCATCACGCTTGCCATGGGTCAGATGGACGCCCTTCTGTAGCTACGCCGGTCGTCGATTTACGACAGTGCGGCCTTCACCGCTGCGGCGATCTTGGCGCCATCGGCGGTGGGGCCGGCCTTCGCCCGCACGGCAGACACCACGCGACCCATGGCCTTCATGCCCTCGGCTCCGTCTGCCGCGGCAGCAGCGATTTCTTCGCCGATGATCCGCTGCAGCTCGTCGTCGCTGAGCGCGGCAGGCAGGTAGGCCGCCAGCACAGCGGCCTCAGCGCGCGACCGTGCCGCTTGCTCGGGGCGGCCAGCAGTGACGAACGCATCGGCCGTCTCGTGGTGCTTGCGAACCTCGACGGCGACGACGGCCAGCACCTGCTCGTCGGACAACACCACGACTTCGTTGCCGGCCGTCTCGACCACGGCGACCTCCGACAACGCCTGGCGCAGCGCGCCAAGCGCGAGTTCCTCGCGGGCCTTCATTGCGGCAGTCATCGCTGCCCGCAGTCGGGATTTCACATCACTGTCACTCATTGCATCCTCCGAAGGTGCGAGAGGGACAGGGTAGACGGCGTAGCGTTCGCCTCCATGTTGGGTTCGGTGGGCGATCTGGTGGAGGACGTGGTGGTGCACCTGCATGAGCAGGTGAATGTCGCGAGCGATACGCGAGCCACGGTCATTCGCAGGCGCGGTGGCAGCGCCGCCAACGTGATAGCGGCGGCGTGTCGTGCGGGTGGCGCGGCCCGGTTCATCGGCCAAGTCGGCGACGACGCGACCGGCCGAGGCCTGACCGACGCTCTGCTTGCGGAAGGGGCGAGCGTTGTCGTCAATCGGGCCGGCCGAACGGGATCGATCATCGTGATGCTTGACCCCACTGGCGAGCGAACGATGCTCAGCGATCGCGCCGCGTGCACCGACCTTTCTGACCCGTCGCCCGAGTGGCTCGATGGACTCGACACACTGCACATTCCGTACTACTCGCTCGTTGGCGAACCGCTGGCGTCAACGACGGCCACCCTCGCCGGTTGGGCGACCGAGCGCGGCATTCGGGTGTCGATCGACACCTCGTCGACGGCGGTCCTGCACCACGTCGGGCCAGCAGTTGCGCTTGCTCGCATCCGCTCACTTCGGCCTGCAGTTGTCCTGGCCAACGAGTTGGAGGCGCAGGCGCTGGGGCCGGAACTGCACCCCGACTTCCTCGATGGCGCGCTCGTGATCATCAAACAGGGATCTCGACCAGCCATCGTGATGCAGGCTGGTCAGCCGCCGATCGAGGTGCCAGCGGAGACGGTGACAAACGTGCGCGACACCACTGGCGCGGGCGATGCCTTTGCCGCCGGACTGCTGCTGGCATTGGCCGACGGCAGCGACCCGATCACCGCCACTCGCCGAGCACATGCGGTCGCGGCCGAAGCCGTCCGGCGAGCGTCGTCGGCAACCGACTGATCACTTCATCGGATTGCGGCTCGGATCACTGTGAACTGCGTGGTCGGGCGGCAGCAAGCAGCCCGGCAGCGCCCGCCAGCACCATCACGACGACGCCGACGGTTGTCACGAGGTGTGGCGCGTAGTCCGTGGCGCCGACGTTTCCGCCGGCAATACCGAGAGGGAAGTCGCCCGACTCGGTAATGGACGTAACCCACTGAACTGCGCCAACGCTGATGGCGCCGAGAGCCAGCCCGTAACCCCACTGACGGTTTGCCAGAAAACCGATCAGGCCGCCGATACCGATCAACACCACGACGGCCAAGCGCATGTAAAGGCTGGCGGGTGGGATGAAGTCGTTGCTGAAGTTGTCGCCCAAGGTGGCCCCGTTCATCGGGATGAGGGGGCCAACGACGACGGCCAGCGTGCCCAAGGCGCCCAGCACACCGATCGCAGGGTTGATGACCGGTTGGCCATCGGCACCGCCGGAAGACAACGACAGCACGAATGCCAACACACCAAGCCCGGCCGCGACCGCCCCCAACCAAAAGCCGATCTCCTGGGTGGTGGTCAGGGTGAACGTGCCCCCACCGTTGAGTAACGCCACCTCGGTACTGTCGAACAGAGCGATCACCTGACCAACGACCCAGCCGAACGCTCCGGCCAACGCGAGGCCGGCGCCGCCAGCCAGGCCCGAGCCAACACGGCGGCCCATCGCGCCAAGGACCGAACCGCCGATGAGCAGGACAGCAGCAACGATGACACCAACCGTGAGGTTGGATGAGAAGTCGTTGAGCTTGAACTCCTGCTGGTTCGACAAGTCGCCAGCAACCTCGAAGCTGGCGACGGTCACGAAACAGGCCGCCACACCCAACGCGCCCGCCAAGGTCGCCACGGCGACAAGCGGCGTGATCCGAAACGGTTGCGTCATGCGGACTTCGCTGGTGTCACCGCCTTTGGTTGGCCACTGGCCGGTGGTGTCGGCCTCCCACGGGTTGGCCTCATAGCCCGTGGGCGAGGTCTGCTCCACGACGCTGAGCGCAGCGGTTGTCGCGTACTGATCGGGAGGGTAGGTGGTGGGTGGCGTCGCGGGCGCTGCAGGTTGCGGCGCCACGCTCGGCGGCGGCAACAACAGTCCGGACGCAGGCGTAGGCGCAGATTCGTCAGTCAACGGGGCGTTCGCGCCAACCAGTGACCCGCCACATTCAGTGCAGAACTTTTGATTGGACTGGACTCCGGTGCCGCATGACGGACAGAACATTCGCCTACCTCTTCTCGGGCTTTGAGCCGACCAGGTCGAGGTTAGGCGAGATCGCCGGTCTCCCACGTCGGTTGCGGATCATGGGCCGACGCGTAGCGCTCGGCCATCCGCGCCAGGAGATAGTCCTCGAACTCTCCAGCTGGCAACGCTGGCGCGTAGAGATGACCCTGCTGATGTACACAGCCAAGGGCGATGAGGGCGTCGGCCTGCGCCCCGGTCTCGATGCCATCGGCTGTGACGGCAAAGCCAATCTCGCGAACCAGAGCAATGATCGAGCGAACGATCGCGCGGTCGTGAGGATGGGCGGTGATGGTGTCGATCGACAATCGGTCGATGCGCACCTCGTCCAACGGCAGGCGACGCAGCAAGCTCAGTGACGACACGCCACGGGCAAAGTCGTCGAGGCACACTCGGCCACCACGCGCTCGGAACGATGCGAGGTTCGCGGCGGCGGAAGGAAGGTCGCCGTCCACCGAGCTCTCGCGAACGTCGATGGTGACAAGTGAGGCGTCGATGCCCTGCAGCATCTGCTCGATCGGATCATCCCGCCAACTGCGCTCGGTGGCTTCGGGCGCCATGTTGATGCGGAACCTGAAGTCATCCGGCAAGCCAAGAATCGCGAGCCGCCGAATGTGCGATCGAGCGCTGGCGATCACTCGGTCGGTGATGCGCTCCAGCAGACCGGCAGAGACGGCGACCGCCATGAACTCCTGAGCAGTGACCACCTGACCATCGCGACGCACCCAACGCGCAAGCAACTCGGCACCGACGATCTGGCCGTTGGTGGCGTCGATCTCCGGCTGGAAGAACGCAATGATCTCACCATCGTCAATTGCCCGCCGAAGGGCCTGCTCACCCTCGAGGCGAGTCACCAGTTCTTGTTGCATCGAACCGTCGAACAACTCGACTCGGTTGCGGCCGCCCGCCTTTGCGCGGTACAAGGCAGCGTTGGCGTGACGCAGCAATTCACTCGCCGCGTTGCCGTGCAACGGTGCGGCGGCGACGCCAATACTGACCGACGACGGGACCTCGCGTCCCTCCGCATACACCGGCTGGGCCAGCACTCCTACAAGACGATTTGCGACCACCGCTGCCGACGCCAGATCGAGTCCGGGCATCACGACGACGAACTCGTCGCCGCCCATACGACCGGCGATTGAACCGGGCTCGATACTGCGCGAGAGGCGGTCGGCGATGATGCTGATGAACCTGTCGCCACCGCGGTGACCCAGTGCATCGTTCACGGCCTTGAACCGATCGAGGTCGCAGAACAGCAGCCCAACTGGTTGCGAGTCGCTGGCGTTCGCCAACACGTGATCCAGCAACTCCAGGGTGCCGCGACGGTTGTAGAGACCAGTCAGCGGATCATGGGTTGCCTGATGCGCCAGGCGCTTGTTGGTGGACGCCAGTTGATCGTTGACGCCCGTGAGTTCGCTGCGTTCGTAGGCCAGATCGCGCAGCAGTCGTTCGCTGCGCCATTGCAGACGGATCGCCTCCAACGTGTTGCGGCTGACCACGTGATGCAGCACGATCAGCGCCAAACCCAAGAACACGGCGACGATGCCCAGACTCCGCAGTCGCGAGTCGTCGGCGTCTATCAACGTCCGCGACGACAGGCCGATCAGCGGCACCAGGAAGGCCAGGTATAGGTCGCGACGGCCCGCAGTCACGATGCAGCCAACGGCGCTTGCAGTGCCGGGGAACAACGAGAACAGCAGCACGAGTTCCACCGACTCCCCGCCGGCAACCCAGGGGGCCATCCCGAAGAGCAGCCCAATGGACGCAAACGCCGCACCGATCAACAGTTGCGAAGTCCTCGGCGTGCCGTTGTTGTCACCGCGCATGTAGTAGCGGTACATCGCGAACATGGTGACGGCGGTGCTCAGCACAGCGGCAATCACCCACCAGCCCAACCGCGCGGAGTTCGCCTCCTTACGCAGCAGGGAGCCAATGAGCAGCGTGAAAGGCAGCAGCAGGAACGGAGCGGGCGCCAGGTTGGTGGTCACCATGGCGAGAGCGCGCTCACGCACGAAGGAGCCAGTGGCTTCCTCCGATTGTTGCGCTCTCGTGTCCGCCACCTGGTCTACCTTCCCTCACGCGCGCCCATTGCGCGAGCATCACAAGTGTCATCGGCACGTATGGGTCGGCACTTTACGTGGCCGTCCAAAAGTCGTGAGATGTACGTCACGAGTGATACTTGGGCCATGCGCGGTCGCTTCGCACCATCACCCACCGGACAGTTGCATCTGGGAAACCTGCGAACAGCCCTGGTGTCATGGCTGCAGGTCCGTGTTGAGGGTGGCCAATGGTTAGTCCGAATGGAAGACCTCGACCGCGTGACATCGTCGCCGGCGCACGAGGCCGACCAACTGCAGTCGCTCGCGGCGTTGGGAATGCTTCCCGAGGGCGAGGTCGTCCGCCAATCCGAGCGGTTCGATCTCTACCGCGACGCGATCTCCACACTCAGCGCTCTCGACCGCGTCTATGAATGCTTCTGCACGCGTCGTGAAATCCGCGAGGCCGCTCACGCACCACATGGCGACACGCCCGAGCTCGCCTACCCCGGAACCTGTCGCACGTTGACTGCCGCCCGGCGAGCTGCGCTGACCCGCGAAGGGCGCCGGCCCGCGCTGCGTGTAGCAGCCAACGGCGAACGGTTTGTCGTGCACGACCTGATCGCTGGCGAGTACGAGGGGGTCAGCGACGACGTCGTGCTGCAGCGCAATGACGGCGTGCCTGCGTACAACCTGGCCGTGGTGGTCGACGACGCGCAACAGGGCATCACCCACGTGACGCGCGGCGACGACCTACTCAGCAGCACCCCCCGTCAGCGCCTTCTGCAGCGGCTGCTGGGCTTCAGCGGGCCCGTGTACGCGCACGTGCCACTGGTGTTGGCACCAGGCGGGGCGCGCCTCGCGAAACGTCACGGAGCGGTGACGCTGGACGATCTCGCAACGCGCGGGATTGGGCCTGAGCAGGTGTTGTCGAGACTCGCTGCAAGCCTGGAACTCTGCGCACCGGGCGAGGTCGTGAGCATTGACGATCTGGTGGCGCGCTTTCAGATGGAGGCGGTACTGCGTCAGCCGTGGTCGCTGAGCGAGAGCGATCTCTGACACGATCGTTGCATGAGTGAAGAACCCGACGACCTGCAGCAGATTCTCGGCTATCAGGGAGCCATCGACGAGCAGGTCGGTGTGCGAACCATCGGCGATGAGGTGTTGGTGGCGCCCTTCTGGACACCGAAGTTCTGCGCAACGGTCATTCGCGCGGCCGAGGCGGTAGGTGCGTTCGAACCACAACCCGACGACCCGGTGCCAGGCCACGAAGTCTCACTCGCCCTGCTCAGCCCTCGGCTGTTCGAAGCCGTCGAGATCGACCTGGGTAGGCGCATCTGGCCGCAACTGCAGACCGTGTGGCCGTACATCGACTACCGGGGCCTGCGCGACGTCTTCGTGATTCGATACGCAATGGGCGAGCAGGAGCATCTCCGGATGCATCACGACATCGCTCAGGTGTCGGGCTCGGTGAAGCTGAACGACGGATACGAAGGGGCGGTACTGGACTTCCCGCGACAGCACGTCACCAACGAGCCGACAAGCGTCGGCGAGATGGTCGCATGGCCCTCATTGGTCACCCACCCGCACCAGACGACACCGCTGCGGAGCGGCATCAAGTATGCACTCACTATCTGGTTCGAGCTGCCGACTTTCTAGACCGGCGAGTAGCTAGTGTGGTCGGTAACAGTCGTCTCTCCCCAAGGCTTCTCATGACTTCGATTCGTACCGGTATTGCGTGGCTCTGCGCTTCAAGCGCGCTTGTTGGGCTGTCCGCGTGCTCGCAGCAGTCGAGCGCCGACTCGCCGGCCAGCTCGCAAACGGCGCCTGTCTCAGCGTCGGTTACTCCTGCGCCCTCCACGACCACCACCATTCCCGTGACAGTGGCGCCCACCACCGAAGCCCCAACGACAACCGCCGCGCCCACCACTACGGCGGCGCCCACCACCACCCTGCCCTCCAACCTCATCATCGTTGGCGCCGCACCGATTCCGCTTGTCGCAGTCGGCAAGAACAATGGCGCCGACACCTTCGCGGTGCAGGAACGGCTCAATACGTTGGGCTTCTGGGTTGGAATCCCTGATGGGCAGTACGGCTTCGCAACGGTGCAGGCCGTCATGGCCTTTCAGAAGTATCTCGGCCTCCCGTCCAGCGGCTCGGTCGACAGCGCAACGGCCGCCTACCTCACCGGCTTCGGTGACAGGGCGCACGGCGCGGCCGACAGTGGCACCCTTGTCGAGGTCGACAAGGCCAGGCAGTTGCTGTTCCTCGTGGTCGATGGTCAGACAATGTTCACGTTCAACACCTCCACGGGCAGCGGCATCCCATACGAGGCCATCAACAAGAACGATCCGACCAAGATCGAAAAGGGCGACTCCATCACCCCGAATGGCCTCTTCAAGATCACCCGCGAGCGTCCGGAAGGCTGGTGGGAAGGCGACCTCGGCAAGATCTACCGCCCCAAGTACTTCGTCGGCGGTGTGGCCATTCACGGTATGACCAGCGTTCCCAACTATCCGGCCTCGCACGGTTGTGTTCGCCTCAGCACGATGGCAATGGACTTCATTTGGGATACCGGGTTGGTCCCCGTCGGCACCCCCGTGTGGGTTCACGAGTAACAGTGTTGCCCCACATCGGTGCCGCTGCGCCGTGGACCGACCCCGAGGTTGTGTCGCTACGGCGCCTGCCGATGCATGTGCCGTTCAGCTTGTCCTCGACGGCGGGCGACGCCACCCGGAAATCACTCGATGGTCAATGGGCGTTCCAGCTCTTCGAATCGCCTGAGACCGTTCCCGCTGACTCGGTGACTGGTCCGACTCCTACCGGTACTCGCACGGTTGTTGTGCCCGGAAACTGGACAGTGCAGGACGTCGGCGATCAACCAGACCTGCCGCACTACACGAACGTGCAGATGCCGTTCGATGGGCCGCCGCCTCGGTTGCCGGAGCGAAACCCTACGGGTGTGTATCGGCGGTCGTTCACCACCGGTCGTGGCTGGAAGCACCAGCGCATCATTCTGCACATCGGTGGGGCCGAAAGCGTGCACGCGGTGTACCTCAACGATCAGTTCGTCGGCTACGGCACCGACAGTCGTCTGCCCAGCGAGTACGACATCACCGACGTTGTCGTGTCGGGCAGTAATCACCTCGCCGTCGTCGTGATGCGGTACAGCGCGCTCAGCTACGTCGAGGACCAGGACCAGTGGTGGATGGCGGGCCTGCATCGCAGCGTGTTCATCGAGGCCCGCACGCCGGTCCACATCGCCGACGTCCGGTGCCACGCCGACCTCGAATTGACCACTGGCGCCGGGTCGCTGGATGTCACCACCGAGGTCGCGTTCACGGTTCCTCCGGCAGCTGGCCACCACGTGCGCGCAACACTGCTCGCCCCCACAGGCAAGCGGGTCGGCGCACCGTCAGTGCTGCCGGTGCCGCACACATTCGTGCAGCCCTACGTGTTTCGCGGGTTCGTGACACAGCACCAGTTCACGGTGCCGCGCGTGAAACCGTGGTCCGCCGAGACGCCGGTCCGTTACACCGTCGAAATCGAGCTACTCGGTCCTGACGGCAGCGTGCTGGAACGCACACATCAGCGCGTCGGGTTTCGACACGTCGAGATTCGCGACCGGCAGCTGCTGGTGAACGGGCAGCCGGTGTGGATCTTCGGCGTCAACCGCCACGACCACCATCCCGAACGTGGCAAGGCCGTCACCATCGACGACATGCGCGCCGACCTGCTGACGATGCGGGCACACAACATCACGGCGGTACGGACCTCGCACTATCCCAACGACAGCGCCCTCTACGACCTGTGTGACGAGCTGGGCTTCTACGTCATCGACGAAGCCAACATCGAGAGCCACGGCTACAACACCAGCCTGTGCCACGACTCGCGCTGGCGCAGCGCGTGGTTGGCGCGCGGCGCTCGCATGGTCGAGCGCGATCGCAACCACCCGTCCATCGTCATGTGGAGCCTTGGCAACGAGAGCGGGTATGGCGCCAACCACGACGCTCTCGCAGGTTGGATTCGTCGCGCCGACCCCAGCCGGCCGCTGCACTACGAGGGCGCCGTGTTTCACAAGGGTTGGGTCAACGGGGGCATGGCCAGCAGCGACACCGTCTGCCCGATGTACCCGACGATCGACGCCATCCGCGAGTACGGCGAGACCGGCCTCGGCACTCGGCCGCTCATCATGTGCGAGTACAGCCACGCGATGGGCAACAGCAATGGTTCGCTCGCCGACTACTGGTCCGTCATCACGACCACCCCCGGGCTGCAGGGCGGATTCATCTGGGAGTGGAAAGACCACGGCATTCGCCAGGTGCTGCCCGACGGATCCGGTCCTTTCAAAGGCACGGTGCGCTTGGCCTACGGCGGCCAGTTCGGCGATACGCCGCACGACTGCAACTTCGTGGCCGACGGGTTGGTCGACAGCTACGGCGTGCCGCACCCGGCAATGCGCGAGGTCGCGTGGGTCTACCGGCCGGTCACCATTGCTCGTGGCGCCAAGGGCACGCTGGTCATCAGCAACCGACAGTCGTTCACCGACCTTCGCGGGCTGCGCGCAACATGGGAGCTGCTCGTCGACGGTGCGGTGCATCGTTCCGGTCGGTTGGCACTACCCGCCGTCGCGCCGCACTCATCGGTCACAGTTCCGACGCCCTGTGCGGTGCCCACTGGAAGCGGCGAGGTGCATCTCACCATTCGATTCCACTCAGTTGCCGATCAGCCTTGGGCGACGAAGGGGCATCTCGTGGCATGGGACCAAGTGCAGCTACTTGCCGCGGCGAAGCATCGAGTCGCCGCAGCACCGGCCGAGGCGGGGGCGAGCGCAGCGCGAGCGACTGACCGGGTGCTCGACGCGCCGGCGACACTGACGTTGTGGCGCGCAGCCACCGACAACGACGGATTCAAGCTGATGCCCGACCTCTCCAAGCGCCTCGGCATCGGTGGCCAGGCGCTCGTCAAGTGGCAAGAAGCGGGGGTCGACCGGTTACCCGCCGACGACCTGGTGCAGCACACCTGGTCCCGCCAGGAGGTCGACGGCGGCGTGGAGTATCACCATGAGGTAGTCGTGCCCGAGGAGCTGGCCGATCTGGCCCGCGTCGGGGTGCAGTTCGCATTGCCCGGCCGCTTCCGCCAGTTGCGTTGGTTCGGTCGCGGGCCCGGCGAGAACTACCCCGACCGCAACGCCGGCTCGCCGCTGGGAATCTGGACCGGTCCTCCCGACGACTCGCCGTACCTGGTCCCTCAAGAGTTCGGCCTGCGCACCGACTGCCGCTGGTTCGAATGCATCGACCCGACGAAGGGGCACACACTGCGAGTTGACGTACTGGCGGTGACGACGCCGACCGCGGCGCGTGCATCGGGTTCACCCGTCATGCACTGTTCGGCAACGCACTTCACGGCCGACGACCTCTTCGCGGCGACCACTCATACCGAGTTGGCGCCGCGGCAGAAGCTGATCGTGCGCCTCGACGCTGCCCATCGCGGGCTTGGCACCGCCAGCTGCGGGCCCGACGTGTTACCGCAGTACCGGTTGGCAGCGGGTCGCTATCGCTTTGCCTACCGGCTGAGCGTGTCGAGCTAAAGCCGGTCTCGTCGGCAACACGGCAAGTTCTGGCGGCAAAATTTGCGAGGAGTACGAATTTCAACTCTTGGCGATTACTCGGCTCGACGAACGCGCAGCTGATGGTCGGCGGCATTGCGGCATTGTCCGGTCTCCAGGTCGAAACGCCAGCCGTGCAGCGTGCACACAAACTCGTCACCATCGATCTCGCCGAACGCCTTCAGGTCTGCCTGACGATGGGGGCAGGTGCGCTCCACAATCCAACCGCCGATCTCGAACTCCTCGGCCGCGAGCAGTCCACGATCCGGGTCGTGCTTGCGCACCGCTTCCGCTTCTGCGCGGCGCATACGTTCGACGGACAACGACTTGAAGAAGTTGTAGAGGTATTCGTTGAAGGGGCCGTCGCGCCAGGCCGTGAAGCGACACGACAAGAACAGTGCGTTGCTCCAGTCGTTCGATCGCTGGGCCACGACGGTCTCCACCAGTTCGCGCTGGATGGTGAAGCGGAACGAGTGCGCCTCGCCCTTCCACTCGCGGACCTCACCGTTGGGGAAGTCGATGGCGAACGAAAGGCAGCCTGGCTGTGTTGGGTCGCCGGCGTGCAGCACACACAGCGCCCCGACAGAAGCACACAACGTCGGCGACATTGCCATCAGCGGTTCCCACCACGCCTTCACGGTGGCCAAAAGATCTGCCGTCGGCGCGTGCCAGCGGCTGCGCATGTCCTCCAACCACGGCAGCCAGTCAGCCTGGTACTCGCGAAGGTAGGCCTCTTTGTTGTCGAAGATTGCCCGCACGTCGGCGTCGGGCATTGGATGGGTGACGGTCATCCGCTCCGGGGGGCGGCCGCCGCCGAACTCGATCTCGGTCCCGGGGATGGCCAGGATGCCGGTGCGACCCACCTTGGCCAGCAGACTCATGAAGCTGCGCTGGTCGGGGAAGATGCTCAGCTCGTCGCCGGTGATGACGTTGGCCGACCACAGGTCAGGGTCGAGGAACGCAGGAGGGCCAGCGCTGGGCACAACGGCCTGCGCATCGACCGCTTCCACGTACCGCATCGCGCGCGTGAACTGGCTGTCCACCTTCGCATCAACGAGCTCGCGCATGCGTTCGGGCGTCTCCTCGTAGACCATTGGGTACCAGATGGCGCCGCTGTACTGAATCCAATGGAGGTCGGCCGGGCCATGGGCGCGCAGCACTTCCAGCGGGCTGGTGCGGCAGTCGTTTTGGTTGACCAGCCGGCCGGTGCCGTCGCTGATCACCAGGGCGGAATCGCCGCCGGGGCCGTCGGTGATGCTGATCTCGCAGTGAATGGCAACGGTCAGGTCGGGGCCAAGCGCCATCTCCTCACCGTCGATCGTGCGGATGATGTTGGTGAAGCCCAGCCGGCGCATGATGCGCTCCAGCTCACGCGTCGGGTAGCCCGGGATGAGGACCTTGGTGTCCTTGTTCATGTTGGCCGCCAACCACTCCTCGTCGAGATGGTCGGCGTGGATGTGAGAGATGTACAGGAAGTCTGGGTTGCAGATGCGATGCATCAACTCCGCTGACAGCTGGTCATTGCGCGGGAAGACGAACCAGGAACCGAAGAAGGTGGGCAGGAACCATGGATCGCAGCAGATCGACCCGTCGACCGTGTCGACAAGGATCCCCGCGTGACCGATTGACGTGGCACGCATGATTCAAGGCTACCGGCACGACCGAAGACGACTGAGGGCCGAAAGTCCTTCAGTGACGCGTCAGGCGACGGGGGCGTCGGTGAACTGCTGGCCGGCGCGCGAGACGTGCTCGGTCCAGGCGCTGCCATCCCAGTAGCGCAGCTCGAAACGGCCCGCTGGGTCGGCGTACCAGCCCGAGGGCACGGCGGGAGCAGCGGGGGCCGGGTTGTACGCAGGGGCCGGAGCCGGCGCGTACGAAGGGGCTGGGGTGTAGGCGGGCGGCGTCGCCTCGGCGATAGGTGCCAACGGAGCGGGGTCGGGAGCCACGGCCCACCCGGCCGGCTCGGCGACGGCCGCAGACACGACAGCGGCCTCGATCGGTGCCTCGATCGTTTCCTCGGCGGATTCTTCGGCCGGTGCCTCAACGTCGCCGGCGGCGGCCTCGCGGGTGAGGAACGCCGTGACGTCGCCGCCGGTGGGGACAATGCTGACCACCGACCAACCCTGGGCCGCATGCTCGGTGAGCTGCGCGGCAAGCGCTGCGGGATCGAACGACGAGGTACTGATGGAGACGAATTCGGCGGACATGAGTGCGAACAGTAGCGCGCTGCCCACGCCATGGCTATGGGCAGTCTTGGGGGCAGTCTTCAGCCGCGCTCAAGCGGGCAGCACCAGCGCGTGTACATCGGTGGACTCCGGAGCACCGTCGTACACCAGCGCACCGTCGCGCAGCGCCAATAGTCGTTGTACGCGACTGACGAATGCGAGCTCATGAGTTGCGACCAGCAGGGTGGCTCCGGAGGCGGCTGCTTCGTCCAGTAGTTCGATCAGTGTGTTCTTGCCGGCTTGGTCGAGGCCGACGAACGGCTCGTCGACCAGCATCACTTCGAACGGCCGCACCATCGCAATCGAGATAGCAGCCTTCTGGCGCAGGCCGCGGCTGAACGTGGTGGGAATGTCGTCGCGTCGGTCGCTGAGCTGCAATCGGCCCAGCAGCGACTCGGCCTTGTCGGCCCAGTCCGCAACGCCGTGCAGGCGGCCGACGTACTCGAGGTGCTCCCACAGCGAGAGGTCGTCGTAGAAGGTGGGTGTGTCGCTGAGCCAGCTCAGTGCGGTGCGCGCCGGTTGGGTTCCGGCGAGGTGGCCGGCGATGTACGCCTCGCCGTCGGTGCTGTCCAACAGCCCGGCGGCCATCCTCAGCAGGGTCGTCTTGCCGCTGCCGTTGTGACCGACGAGCGCGACGTGTTGGCCGTATGGCACTTCCAGGTCGAGGGGCAGCAGAGCGGGGCGATCGCCGTAGTCCTTGGTCAGTTGATGCGTGCTGAGTGCTGCGCTCATGCGCCGCTCCTTTGTGCTGCCTTTTGGGCTGACTTTTGCGCTGCGGTTTGTGCGCGGCCCTCGTCCATGAAACCGCGGATCTTTGCCCGAAGGCGATCGCGAACCTTGACCCAGTAGCAGGTGGCGCTGATCACCAGCAGGCTGCCGATGGAGCCTCGAATCGCTGCGGCGACCACCGACTCGCCGACCGTGAGGGCCGCTCGCGGCAGCAGCACCGTGCAGGTGCCGACCGCGCTGATGAGCAGCGGCCACAGCAGTCGGATGAGGGTGGTGAAGCCGGCCATCTCCGGTGGAATGAAGGCCTGCTGGCTCGCCGAGCTGGAGGTGTCCTTTGCGTCGCGCACGATGCTGATGATGCCGCCCGACACGCCGCCGAGCAGCGTTGGTAGGGCGAGGATCGCGGACGGAGCGATGGCTTTGCTGTTGCCGCCGAGCGTCAGGATGGCGGCGACGGCCGTGACGACTGAAAGCGGAATCAGCGCGACGAGCGGTGCTGCCAGATGGCGGGCCATCAGCTCGCCGCGATCGACGGGGAAGCTGTCGTTGTGGTCGGGCTGGTCGACTTCCTGCGAGAGCGGCTCCATCACCTCCAGGCCGAGGACGAACCCGAGCAGCGCCGAGCCGAGCATGGCAGGGGTGGTGCCGCGGATGGTGGCGCCGTGCAACACACCGATGGCCGCGGCGATGGCGGCCAGGCGAACCAGGCGGGGGGCCGGGAAGCGCAGCAGGCCATGCCAACCGCGACGCCAGACAGTCGTCGTGAGACCGGGGCTGGTGTTCTTTGCCGGGCGCAGACGCAGCCACGGGCGGCGGCGAGCGGTCTCCTGGTTCAGTTGGCGGCGCAGCAAGATGACGGTCCGCATGTCTTGCATGGTGACGGCGAAGCGCAGCTGGGCGACGAGCGCGGCCCTTCTCGAGAGAGCTTCCAGCGAGATGCGGCGCAGCAACATGAGGCCGGCGATCACTGCGGCGAGCGCGATGCCGACGCCAATGAGATCGACGGGGTGTTGCCGCCAGCCCCACAGGCCGAGGTCGCCGAATTGGTCGGCGGGGCCGGGCGTCTCGGTCGCCAGTGCGATCGATTGCCAGGTGACGATGGCCAGCCCGGAGGTGGTGGCGATCCAGCGCGGCAAGCGGAGTGTGTGCGCAAGAAGTGCTGAGCCTGCCCAGACCAGCGCTGCGGTGGCGCCGAACAGTGCGCCCCCACCGGCCCACGCCGTCAGCGTGCCCGGCAAACGACGGCCGGAAAGTTGGCCGACGATAGCTCCGGCGACCGCTGCCGTGAAGACAGCGCCGCGGACGCGTTGGGTGGCCGGGCGCAGGAGGGCGCGCCTGCGGTCAACTGGGGAGAGCATGACGTGGACGACGTCGGCGGCTTCGAGCGCGATGGGGCCGCCCTGCGAGCCGCCTCGCAATCCAGCGAGCAGGCCAACGCACACCAGCAGGCCGAGCACCGCAGGCGCGTGTTGCGCAAACGCAGCGGCGGTGCTGGCCACAACCTCTTCGTCCTTGATCGAGCTGCTGATCCACAGGATGCTGCCGCCTCCGAAGATCCCCAGCAGGTACACGCGATAGGCAGCCTCGAACCATTCGATGTTGCCGAGGCGGTGGAGCTGGCGCGTGCGGCGGAGGTGGCGAAGCGCGGCGTACGGAGACTCGCGCACGGTCGTTTCCGTCATGTCGTGTCCGTCATGTCGTGTCCGTCATGGTTGGCCGAGTTCGGCGGGGCGGTCCGGGTCGGCGGACCAACCCGACCAGCTTGCGACGTACAGGCGCGGCGGAGTGAGGCCCGCGTGCTCCATCGCCACGATGTTCATGCAGGCGCTGACGCCCGAACCGCAGTAGGCGACCGATGGCGTCTCGGCGTCGGCAAGGCCGAGGGCGGCGTAGTGGGCCTTGAGTTCGTCCATCGTCCGCAGGCGGCCGCTGTCGTCGAGGACCGCCGACCATGGCGCGCTGCGGGCGCCGGGGATGTGGCCGGGGCGGGGGTCGATGAGGGCTTGTTCGCCGGTGAACCTGGCGAGCGGACGAGCGTCGATCACCACGCCGCCACCAGTTGCTTCTGCGAGGGCTTCATCGGCGGTAGCGAGACGATCATCGGGCCAATGGGTGGCAGTGAACTTCTTCGACGTGGGTTCGATCGCCTTGCCGGTTTCGGTGGGGAGACCGGCGGCGACCCACGCGTTGAGGCCACCGTTGAGAACGGCTGCGTCGCAACCGAGCATCCGCAGCATGACGACAAGGCGGCCAGCGGTGAGTCCACCTGTGTCGTCGTAGGCGACCACGACAGTGTCATCGCCGATGCCGAGTGCACTCATGTCGGCGGCGAATGCCTCGGGCGTGGGGAACGGGTGGCGGCCCTCGGTGGCTGGCAGGCCGTGCCCGGCGAGCGCGTTGTCGAGGTCGACCCAGACGGCGCCGGCAATGTGGGAGTTCTCGTAGGCAGCCTTGCCATCGCGACCGTCGAGGTACCAGCGCACGTCGGCGACAACCAGGTGCGTGGGGTCGAGCCCGGCGACGATTTCAGGGGCGACGACCGGGGCGATCACGTGCAGCATCCTGCCAGCACATTTGCGTGATCGCGCGCCAGAATGGGGGAATGTCGTACGACGCAATCTCCACCCTCCACGACGTCGAGGCGGCGCTCGCAATTGTCGCGCTCATCGGCGCCGTGCTGATGGTTGCGGCTCGCCTGATCCCCACGGTGATCGGCGTGCGGTTCCTCGACGCTCTGTATCGAGTGCAGTTGCCGCTGGCCGCACTGGTTGCGGTGACGGCGATGTCGGGCAGCTTGTTCTTCAGCGAGTTCAACGAGCAGTGGATTCCGTGCCGGTGGTGCTGGTTCCAGCGCATCTTCATGTTCTCGCTGGCAATCATTCTCACGGTCGCTGCCATTCGGCGCGACCGCAACGTGAAATGGTTCGCGGTACCGCTCGCCGCCATCGGCATCTGCGTCAGCTTCTGGCACATCCTCATCGAGCACCGCGTGGTCGAAGAGTCTTCGGCTTGTTTCAACGTGCAGAGCTG
>JANOYI010000069.1:0-13301 GCA_031428795.1 Ilumatobacteraceae bacterium
GGTCAGGTCATCAGCGAGGAAGTCGGTCTCAAGCTGGAGACCGTCACCCTCGATCTGCTGGGCCGTGCCAAGCGAATCATCATCACCAAGGACAACACCACCATCGTCGATGGCGCTGGTGAGCACGACGACGTCGTCGGCCGCATCAACCAGATCAAGGCCGAGATCGACAACACCGACAGCGACTGGGACCGTGAGAAGCTGCAGGAGCGCCTGGCCAAGTTGGCCGGTGGCGTTGCAGTCATCAAGGTCGGCGCAGCCACCGAGGTGGAGCTGAAAGAGAAGAAGCACCGCATCGAAGATGCAGTGTCGGCTACTCGTGCAGCCATCGAAGAAGGCGTGGTCGCCGGTGGCGGTACCGCCCTCGTGCGTGCCCGTGCCGCAGTGAAGGCCGTTGTCGACTCGCTGGAAGGCGACGAGCGCACCGGTGCCAAGACCGTGTGGGAATCATTGACGGCTCCGGCCCGACTGATTGCCGACAACGCTGGCCTCGAAGGCGCAGTCACCACTCAGGAAGTGGAAGCCGCAAGCGGCAACATGGGCCTGAACGCTGCAACCGGTCAGATGGTCGACCTGGTCAAGGCCGGCATCATCGACCCGGCCAAGGTCACCCGCGCAGCGCTACAGAACGCAGCGTCAATCGCAGCCCTCGTCCTCACCACTGAGTGCCTCGTTGCCGACAAGCCCGAAAAGGCTGGCGCAGGCGGCGGTGGCGGCGGCATGGGTGGCGGCATGCCCGGTATGGGAATGATGTAACCAATCCGTTCGGCCGCAAGGCTGAGTGAATTGTGAGACGACCCCGGTGGCTACCAAGCCCCGGGGTCGTCCTCGTTTTCCGGTCGATAGATCGGGTGCGTCCTCTAGAATTTTGGACGTGATGTCCTTACCTTGCGGCGTGTTGACGAATGGGTGAGTCGGGGAAGCGTCCTTTTTGGATGCATCAGCTGGTGGAGTACATCCTTGGTGGAGCGCTTGTGGCCAGCGGGATTCAGAGCCCCTACCCGGTGATGCCGGCGGTGTTGGGCGGGGTCATCATCCTGCACGCAGCGTTTACACGCGGCGCGCTGGCGGCGTTCAACGTGATTGACCGGCGGATCCATCGTTTCATCGACCCGTTCATCATTGTGCTCGTGGTCTTCAGCGCGATTCGGCCGTGGGCGACGATCGACGAGGGAACACGCTTCATCGTCCTTGGCATCGCCGCAGTGCATGCGGTCGTGTGGATGAGCAGCAGCTTCGCCGAAAAACCGACAAGGTCGAAGAAGCAGAAGAGTGCGCCCGCTGCGCCGGTCAAAGCAGCAGCCCCAGGCGAGCCAGCTGATCCGAACGACCGCAGCGTCATTGTCGGGCAGAAGGCGGGCCGAATGGCTGCGTCGGGTGTGTTGTTCGCGCGACGCACGAGGGACAAGTTCACCAGCAAGGAGTAGTTCAGCAGGACGGTGAAGTAGCTCGGTAGCCTTGCCGTATGGCATTCGAAGCCCCGGCCCCCGACCTCACCAAGCTCATCGCCGCCTGGGAGGAGTTTGAGTCAGGCGAGCAGACGCCCGGCAAGGTGCTGTCGAAGATGAAGACTGCTGGCCTCGCCCAGGTGTTGGCGCAGCTGGCCGCATCCGGCTGGACTCCCACTGCCTGATTCTGCACGCAGGCCCGGCGGCAATCAGCAAATTCCGCGACCGGACGGATGGTATCGGGGCAGTGATCCGCCCTGGTCAGAACCGTCGCCTTCGCTCACTGCGGCCGCTGTAGCTGAGGCCGTCGCGGCGCGCTCGGTGCCCGAAGATCTGCAACCGGACTTCGCCGATGCCCGCCCATCCGCCGTGCTGGCGGTCGTCGCCGATGGGCCAACCGGTGCCGAGGTGCTGCTCACCCGCCGTTCCCTTGAGATGCGTAGCCACCGCGGCGAAGTCAGCTTTCCGGGTGGACGGCGGGACCCTGGCGAGTCGTACGTGGATGCTGCGTTGCGCGAGGCCCACGAGGAAGTCGGGCTGCACCCGAGCGCTGTCGAAGTGGTTGGGCAACTGCACCCGATTGGTACCTGGGTCAGTCGTAGTTGGATCGTGCCGATCGTTGCTCGATTGGTCGCGCCGTTGCCGATCGTTCCCGAGCTGAGCGGCGTGACCAGCGAAGTCGACCGAGTGCTGTGGGTGCCACTGCACGACCTGACCCGGCCGGGCACCTTCCGCGAGGAGTGGTGGCAGACGGCGATTGGCGAGCGGCCGATCTACTTCTTCGAGCTCGACGATGAGACCGTGTGGGGCGCGACGGCGCGCCTGCTGTATCAACTGCTGCGGGTGGCCCACGGCCTCGCCGCCGATGACGACGAGTACGGCGACGTGGCCGGGAAACCTCCCGCGCTCTAGTTCGGTCGCGGCGGGCTCATGGCCCGCCCGCGATTCGCACCGCGGTGTAGTACGTCTGGGCCCAGCTGAAGCACTGCACCTGCAGGGTCAGCGCTCGACCGCGGCAGTGCCCCTTCATGTCAGCCAGGAACTGCTGGTCGACTTTCTGCCTGTTGGTGCCGTTCCAATACGTAGTGCCATTCCAGTAGGTCGAGCCCTTGCCGTAACGCTTCTCCAGCAGCTTCAGATTGCGGTAGCCGAAGTCGTGGCGCCGGCATGAATCGCGGAAATTGAACGAGAACCCGGTGTCGCCGACCAGTGGAGCCGAGCAGCCGTCGTTGCTCCAGTCGAACCACCGGTCGCCGATTGGGATCGTGGCCACGAATGTGCGCAGCGAGACTTGATGGAGCTGCTGCTGCACGTATCCCCAATCGCCGTTGGCGGAATGCACCACTGTGGGTCGAGTAGCAGTGGAAGGGCCGGCAGCTACCGGCGATACGACGGTCAGAACACTCGTGACCGCGACGAGCACTGCGAGACGAAATCGCATGATGTGCTCCTTGTTGAACGCCATGAGGGCGTGCAGCCGATTCAACCGCCGGTCACGCGAGGCAACAACTCGCGTCACCCAGCCAGTTGTTGGAGCAACTCCCAGCCGGCTTTCACGTGGCGATCCTCGGTGGCGCGGGCGCCGATTGAGATCCTGCACGCGACGACGCCGTCGAGCACTGTTCGAGTGAACAGTGCCTTGCCGGTGTCGTTGGCGGCCACGATCATGGTGTCGGTTGCTTCGTTGCCCGCCTTCAATCGCACGCATAGCAGGTTCAGCGGATGCGGGGCCACGACCTCAAATCGGTCGTCCATCGCGACCCACCCGGCCAGCTCCTGCGTTGCGGCCACGTGGCGGCGGATCATCTCCACCGCGTCAGCGGCGCCGCCAGCACGAATCGTGAACCACAACTTGAGGGCGCGGAAGCGACGACCGAGCGGGATCTGCCAGTCGCGGTAGTCGATCGCCGCGCCGGATTGTGCCGCTGCGGAGCGCAGGTACTCGGGCAGGATGCTGAGCGCCCCGAGCAGCGACGCCCGGTCCGACGTGTAGAACAGGTCGCAGTCGAAGTTGACGCCCATCCACTTGTGCGGGTTGGTGCAATAGCTGTCGGCGAGGTCGAGCCCGTCGTTCACCCACCGGTGCTCCGGTGCCAGCGCCGCGATGCCGCTCATCGCGGCGTCGACGTGCACCCACACATCCTCGCGCTGCGCGATGGAACCGATGTCGGCCACGGAGTCGAATGCCATCGAACTGGTAGTTCCGAGCGTGCAGCACACCCAGAACGGCATCAGCCCTGCTGCGCGGTCCTCGGTGACCATTCGTTGGAACTCGGTAGCACGCATTGCGAAGTTCGCATCGTGCGGCACGATGCGCGTTTGCGCGGTGCCAATTCCGGCGATGCGCAGGCCCTTCTCGATGCTGCTGTGTGCCTGTGATGTTGCATATGCAACAAGTTTGGTGGTGTCGCCCTCGGTGTTGATCGCGCCGCCGGTGATGCGCCAGCGTGCCGCCAAGATGGAAGCCAAGGTCGCCTCGCTCGCCGAACCTTGGATGACACCGCCGCCGGTGGCGCTGGTGCTGCGGAACTTCGAGGGAAGGCCCAGTAGCTCCTGCATCCAGTCCATCATCAGCGTCTCGACCTCGGTGCATGCGGGACTGGTCACCCAGCTCATGCCCTGTACCCCCAGGCCGGCAGCTGCCAGCTCGCCGAGGATCGCTGGGTAGCTGGAGTTGCCCGGGAAGTAGGCGAAGAAGCTGGGATGCTGCCAGTGAGTGATGCCGGGCATCACCACGCGATCGAGGTCGGCGAGGACATCGCCGAACGGTTCAGCGGCGGCCGGTGGGTGCTCCGGCAACGCCGCCCGCACATCGCCGGGCGCCGCACTGCTGGCCACCGGATACTGCTCGACACCCTCCAGGTACTCGCTGATCCAATCGATGAGTGCGTAGCCCTGAGTGCGAAATTCGTCCGGTGTCACGACGTCACGCTAACGGTCCGCTCAGAACGGCGCGGCTACGGTCCGGCGTATGACGGCTGCCCACATTCACCCATCTCGCTTCGACGTGCACACCGCCGCGCCGCGTGGCTTCACGCAGGCGTACGTACGCGAGAACGTGGGTGGCGTTCCGCTGGTGTGCGTGCACGGCTGGCCCGAGTCCAAGCGGGTGTTCTGGAAGGTGATCGAGCCGCTCGCTGCTGGTGGCTTCGAAGTCATCGTGCCCGACCTGCGCGGGTTCGGCGACAGCGAGGTTGCGCCCGACGGATTCCAGGACGTCGCCAGCCACAGCCGCGATCTGTACGCGCTGGTGCACGACGTGCTTGGCCACGAAAAGGTGGTGCTGCTCGGCGGCGATCTGGGCGGGCCCGTCATCCAGGACCTTGCGCTGCGCTACCCGGACTGGGTGGATCGGATGGTTCTGTTCAACTCGCCGCTGCCGTACTTGAAGGACGAGATGGGTGGAATTGTCGGCACGCGCCCTTCGATGGAGGCGGCCGACTACTTCCTACGCCAGGGCACCGATGCTGACGCACTCGCCGCAGAAATGGTGACGCCCGAGCAACGCCAGCGCTACATCGCGACCTTCTATACCAGCCGGTTCTGGGCACACCCGGGCGCATTCATGGGGGCGGGGGAGGTGGCGTTCCACACCGAGCCGTTCGGAGACGGTGCGAAACTCCGTGCCAGTTTCGGCGGCTACGAGAGCGCGTTCAACGCATCGGCTCGCAGCGAGCCGACTCTGCTCGCCAAGAACGAACTCACCCGCACGCTGTTGCTCTACGGCCCCAGCGACCATGTCATCTACCCGGCCTTCGATCGCATGGCCGCGCTGGTGTTCCCGAATCACGTCGGGCCGTACCTGCTGCGCGACTGTGGCCACTTCGTGCCGTGGGAGTCGCCGCACGCACTCGTCAGCGGCACGGCCGCGTTCTGTAGCGACCTACTGTCCGGTGTCGGCTGACCGTGCTGGCCAGGTGCTGGTCAGGTGCCGTCGTCGGTGAGGGCGACCCAAGTTGACGGGCCGACAACTCCATCGACCGGAAGGCCCACGGACGCCTGGAAGTCGCGCACAGCACCCTCGGTCCCCGGCCCGAAACGACCATCTACCGACAGGGAACTACTGAGCTTGTAGTTGAGCTGATCCTGCACCTGCCTGACGCCTTCACCGCAATCACCCCGACGCACATCGACGCCCGAAACATCGGACAGCCCGTAGAGGTTGCCGACGTTGCGGCAGGCGACCGTCGTGGGCGGCGCAGTCGGTGCGACGGTCGGGGCAACCGTCGGCGCCGGTGTGGCAGGCACGTCGGTCGTGGCGGGTGCCAGTGCTGGGGCGGCACTGGTGGTCACCGCGCCTGCGTCGGTTGTGGTTGTCACGTCGCCAGCCGTCACGACGGTTTCGGCGACCGTAGTTGAGCCACCAGCGACGCCGGAGCTGGCATCGCTGCTGCACGCAGCCGCGGTCACCAGGACGAGTGCCGAAAGAAGCGCGAGCCGCCGAGTCATCTGCACATTCAATCATGTCTGACCGAGGCGCCCGAGTATCGATCAGTAGCCATTGCGTCGGATGTTTACACCGGCGTTACACGTTGAGTTGGTCGTCGACCTTCGGGGCGTTCATCACGGCGTCGCGCTGGCGAATGCTGCGAGCGATGCGCCAGCCGATGAAGCCCATCCCGCTCATCAGGACGGCAAACGTGAGGTACATCCGCCAGCCGCCCTTGCTCTTGCTGCCGCAATCGGGGCGCTCCATCGTGCCCACGCATGAGCTGACGTTTGCGTTTTCCGGCGTGAAGACATTGATCTCCGTCGCGGGAACGGGTGCATCACCGGCCTCCAACGACACGCTGTTTGCCGACTCCGACGCCTGGTACGGGTTCTGGCCGCTGCACCCCGCAATCAGGGCGGCGCCACCCCCAAGTAGGGCAAACGCCAACACTGCAAACGGGCGGGGCAACCAAGTCATGCTCCTATCGTCGCACCCGGCTCGACGTTTCGCACCGCGAGCTGCGAACGTCACGCGAATACGAGGCGGAATGTGGGTGCCCCGGGCCTTCAACCCCTACCATCGCTGAGATGGTGCAACGCACGCAAACGGTTCTAGTGGTCGATTTCGGGGCGCAGTACGCGCAACTCATTGCACGCAGGGTGCGTGAGCTCAACGTCTATTCGGAGATCGTGCCGCATCGCATCACGGCGGCGGAGTTGGCGGCCAAGCATCCGGCGGCAATCATCCTCTCGGGTGGCCCTAAGAGCGTTCACGTCGAGGGTGCACCCGAGCTCGACCCGGCCATCTACGACCTTGGCATCCCCATCCTTGGAATTTGCTACGGCGTGCAGCTGATCGCGCAGCAGTTGGGCGGCACCGTTGGTCGCGGATTGCGCGGCGAGTACGGACGGGCCAAGGCAACGCTGATCGGCGATGGTACGGGCACCCTGCTCGAAGGCCTGCCCGCGGAGCAAGACGTGTGGATGAGTCACTTCGACGCCGTCACCGTCGTGCCCGAAGGGTTCGTTGCGACGGCGACTTCGCCTGACGCGCCGGTCGCGGCGATGGAGTCAACGACCCGCAAGATCTGGGGTGTGCAGTGGCACCCGGAAGTGGTGCACACGCCGTTCGGTATGCAAGTGCTGCAACGCTTCCTGCACGACCTGGCCGGTTGCGAGCCGAACTGGACGATGGGTTCCATCATCGACGAGCAGGTGGCTGCTGTTCGAGCTCAAGTCGGCACCGGCAAGGTGATCTGCGCGCTCAGTGGCGGCGTCGATTCGGCTGTCGCGGCTGCGCTGGTGCATCGTGCCATCGGTCATCAGTTGGTGTGTATTTATGTCGACACCGGTCTGATGCGGTTGAACGAGAGCGACCAGGTGGTCGAGACGTTCAAGCGCAACATGGGCATCGAGCTGATTCACGTCACCGCTGGCCCGCGGTACTTCGAGAAGCTGGCCGGCATAGTCGAGCCGGAGGCCAAGCGCAAGGTCATCGGCGAGCTGTTTGTCCGCATCTTCGAAGAGCACACCGGCGGCCTCAGCGATGCCGAGTACCTCGTGCAGGGCACGCTCTACCCCGACGTCATCGAGAGCGGCGGCGCCGACGGCACGGCCTCGGTGATCAAGAGTCACCACAACGTCGGTGGCCTACCCGAGGACATGACCCTCAAACTGGTCGAGCCGTTGCGCGACCTGTTCAAGGACGAGGTGCGCAAGTTGGGCAAGGAGCTTGGCCTTCCCGACGAGATTGTGTTGCGTCAGCCCTTCCCCGGCCCGGGCCTCGGGGTGCGCATTCTTGGCGAGGTCACACCCGAGCGCGTTGTCACATTGCAACATGCCGACGCCATCGTGCGCGAGGAGATCTTCAAGGCCGGCCTCGAGCGCGAGCTATGGCAGAGCTTCGCAGTGTTGGCCGCCGACGTGCGGTCCGTTGGTGTGATGGGTGATGAGCGCACGTACGCAAACCCCATCATCATCAGGGCCGTCACCAGCGACGACGCGATGACTGCCGACTGGGCCCGCCTGCCCTACGACCTGCTCGAGACGATGTCGAATCGCATCATCAACGAGGTCGCCGGCGTCAATCGAGTGGTGTACGACGTGACCTCCAAGCCACCGGGAACCATCGAGTGGGAGTGACATCTCACCTCGGTGTGACTCGTGCCCGTCGATGCGGGAGCTGAACGCCGTCGTCGGTTCGCAATGCATTCGTAACATCGCTAACCTGTTGTCCGTCATGATGTCTCGCCTCTCGTTCCGCTCACTTCTGGGCGCCTCAGTCGTGGCACTCGGCCTTCTTGCCGGCCCGCTGGTTGCCAACACAAATGTCAGTGCCTCTGGTGTCGAGGAGGCGCAGCGCCAGATCGACCAGGTACTCGACGAACTCGAGAGCCTGCGCGACCAAATGGGTCAGATCGACGAGGACTACTCGGGGGCACTTGACCGCCACGACGTACTCGTTGTCGAAATCGAAGCGTCTCAGGCGCGGATCGACGAGTTGACCGGCGAGCTCGGCGACGTCGAACTAGTGCTCCAGCAGATCGCAGTCGACCGTTTCACCGGCGGCGACTCGCTGTCGCTCAGCCCGATCTTCTCCGATGCCGCCACCTACAGCGCGGCCGAGCAGCGCGCCGCGCTGGGTGCTATCGCCATTGATACTGGTCAAGGCGACATCGACGGCCTCCAAGCACTGGTCGACGACCTGTTTGACGAGCGCGCCAACCTGCAACGCAAACAGGACGAGCAGGCTTCGCTGATCGCCACATTGACGCAGAAGCAACTGGACTTCGAGGCGCTCGAAGTGTCATACCTTGCCAAGGAAGCGGCCGCCAGGGCCAACCTGGGCGATGCGCTGCAGGCCGCCGAGGAAGCTCGCGCTGCAGCTGCAGTTGCGGTTGCGAGGGCGTCGGCCAGCACTTCCAACAACTCCGGCAGTGGCACCACCGCTGCGCCTCGGGGCGGCGGCGACACGGGCGACACGGGCGACACGGGCACGAGCACCGATACCGGCACCAACGATTCAACTCCCGTTGCGGCACCCGTCAACAATGCGCCGCCAGTGTCGGGCAAGGCGGGCATTGCCGTGGCCGCAGCGTGGAGCCAGATCGGTGTGCCCTACAAAT
This sequence comes from Ilumatobacteraceae bacterium, assembly GCA_031428795.1. Taxonomy (GTDB): domain Bacteria; phylum Actinomycetota; class Acidimicrobiia; order Acidimicrobiales; family Ilumatobacteraceae; genus UBA668. Next base: position 9,005 of record JANOYI010000069.1, read on the forward strand.
TCGCGAGCGAGTTGCCGGGTGTGGCGTTCGATTGTAGTGGCCTGACCAAGTGGGCTTGGGGTCGCGCCGGCGTCAGCATGCCTCACCAGAGCGGCGCCCAGTTCGGCAGCTTCCCGCATGTTTCGCAAGAAGAAGCTCAGCCCGGCGACCTGATCTTCTACTACTCGCCCATTGGGCATGTCGGTATCTATGTCGGCGGCGGGCAGATGATCCATGCACCCAACACCGGCACTACAGTCTCGGTTACCACCGTGCGCTGGGGAAAGGTCGTCGGCGTCGCCCGCCCTGGCTGACGGCTTGGGCTGACCTCCAGGGTCTAGGGCGCACTACGGTTCCCCCTCGTGCAGGGCCTCGACATCGAACCGGTCAGTAACTGGCTGGTAGCCAACATTCCTGGTGCTCACGCGCCGTTCACGTTCAACCTGATCGCCGGCGGTCGCTCGAACCTCACCTTCATGGTGACTGGAAGTGATGGCACGCAGTTCGTGCTGCGCCGTCCGCCGCTGGGCCACGTTCTGGCCACCGCCCATGACATGGCGCGCGAGTTCCGCATCATCGCTGCTGTCGGCCGCACCAGCGTGCCCGTGCCGCCCGCATTGGGGCTGTGTACGGATGAGGCCGTCAACGGTGTGCCGTTCTACGTCATGGGTTACGTGGAGGGCACCGTGATGGACAGCCCCGAGCGCGCGGCCCTACTGTCGATGGACCTGAGGGTGAGCGCCAGCGAGCACCTGATCGATGTACTTGCCGACCTACACGCGGTCGACGTCGATGAGGTCGGCCTCGGCGATCTGGCCAAGCGCGAGGGCTACGTGGCTCGGCAGGTGAAGCGATGGAGCACCCAGTGGGCGCAATCCAAGACCCGCGAGTTGCCCGCCATCGATGAGGTTGCTCGGCTGCTGGGCGAGCGGCTGCCCGAGCAGCGCGGTGTCTCGATTGCGCACGGCGACTACCGATTCGGCAACTGTCTCACCAACATGGAAGCGGGGCGTATCGCCGCTGTACTCGATTGGGAGCTGTGCACGCTGGGCGACCCGCTCGCCGACGTCGGCTACCTGGGCGTCTACTGGTTCAACGGCGACGTGGCGACCTCCAGGGCCAACGACCCCACGCCCGCCGGTGGCTTCCTGACCTACGAGGACCTATTGCAGCGTTACGCGCTTCGCACCGGCCGCGACCTCAGCGGCATTGGCTACTACGTCGCGTTCAGCTGCTGGCGACTCGCGGTCATCAGCGAGGGCGTGTACGCCCGGTACCTGCACGGAGCGATGGGTGCGCAAGAAGGAGTCGAGTTCGAGACGTTCAAACTCGGCACCGAGGCGCTGGCCATTCGTGCACTCGACGCAATGAGGAACCTGCCGTGACGGACACAACTACCACCGGGGTCTTGGACGGCTGGGAGCAGTCGACGTTTGCCGCTGCCGGCTTCGAGCGCGACGTCTACCGCCGCGGCAGCGGGCCGGGCATCGTCATCATCCACGAGATCCCGGGCATCACGCCGAAGGTCACTGCCTTCGCTAATGAACTTGTGGCTGCGGGCTTCACCGTCGTCATGCCGTCGCTGGTTGGCGAACCTGGTCGCGATGTCTCCAACGCCTACATGGTGCAGTCGATGGCGAAAGTCTGTGTCGCTCGCGAGTTCAGCAACATGGCGCTCAACCAGACGTCACCGATCATCTCCTTCTTGCGCGCACTCGCCCGCAACCTGCACACCGATGTGGGTGGGCCGGGCGTGGGCGCTCTGGGAATGTGCTTCAGCGGCGGTTTTGCGCTGGGGATGATGGTCGACGACATCATGGTCGCTCCAGTGCTGAGCCAACCTTCGATGCCGTTCGTCCTCGGGATCGGTAAGAAGAAGGCTGCGCGCGCCGCCGACCTCAACCTCTCGCCAGACGATGCGCTCGCCGTTGCCCGCCGCGCTGCCGAAGGCTGCCAGGTCCTGGGCTTGCGCTACACCGGAGACGCGCTGGTGGGGGACCGCTTCGAGACACTGCGCACCATGCTGGGCGACGCGTTCATTGCAGTCGAACTGCCCAGCACCACCAAGCGCGACCATTCGGTGCTCACCGAACAGCGCGACGAACCCAGTGTGCAACGAGTGCTGGAGTTCTTCGTCGAGAAGCTGAAGGGCTAGCTACCAAGGCCCTCAGTGACCAAAGCCCTCAGTTACCAAGGCCGAGGGCGTCGTTGGCCATCTGCTTGGTGGTCTTGTAGTCGGCTTTGCCGTTGGGTGCCCGCGGCACCTGCGAGACGAACACCACTCGCTTGGGCGCCTTGAACGCTGCGAGGTCTCGCTTCACGCCGGCGATCACTTCTGCTTCGGTGACGGTCGATCCCTCGTGGAGTGATGCGACGGCGGTGACGGATTGCCCGAACTTCTCGTCGTCGATGCCGACGACCAAGCAGTCGACTACGCCGTCCACTCGCTTCACCGATTCCTCGACCTCCTCAGGGAAGATCTTCTCTCCGCCGGAGTTGATGACTTGGCTACCGCGGCCGAGCAGGATGAGAGCGCCGTCGGCGGCAACCATTGCCATGTCGCCGGGGAACGAGTACCGCACCGCGTTGATGGTGCGGAATGTGCGCGCCGACTTCTCTTCGTCCTTGAAATAGCCGATCGGGACCAGACCTCCCGCCGCAACCAGACCCACATCCTCGCTGCCCGGCCGGACCTCACTGCCGTCGTCCATGAAGACCCTCGTCGTCGGGCTCTGGGTGAACTTGGCCGTCGAGGGCGGCACGCCCTTCATTGAAATGCTGCTGCCCATCGAGCCCTCAGATGAGCCGATTGCGTCGACGAGGATGACGTGCTCGATGCGGTCGAGCAGCTGTTCTTTGACCTCGGCCGTCCACATCACGCCGGATGAGATGATCATCGCGAGCTTGGAAAGGTCGTACGGGCTGCCCGCAGCGGTGGCCACATCGAGCGCGCGGATCAACGGCTTGGAGAAGGAATCGCCAACGATGGTCATGTTGGTGACGGCTTCGTTCTGAGCGGTTCGCAGCACCTCGTCAGCGTCGAGCGATCTGCTTTGCAAGGTGACGACGGTTGCGCCGGCCAGTTGGGGGATCATGGCGCCAAGCCATACGCCTGTGCCGTGCATCAGTGGTGCGCATGGCATCGAGATCATCCCGCCGCCGCCATCGATGATGCCTTTCACGAGCGGTGCCACATCGGAGGCTTCGCTCGGCGCAGCAAGCCCGAGCATCGGGAAACCCATGGTGGCGAACGCGCGTGTCATGCCGCCGATGTCGTACATCACGCCCTTGGGCATGCCGGTGGTGCCCCCGGTGTAGAGCATGTAGATGTCGTCTTCGTTGCGCGTGATACGCGGCATGGGGGCGTTGCTGGCCATGACCTCTTCGTAGCGTCGAGCGGCTGGCACCTGGCCCGCCCCGCCGTCGTCGACCTCGATCAGCAGCTTCAGCTTGGGCAGTCGTTCGCACACGCGCTCGACGCGATCACCGAGTGACGAGTGGAAAACGATGGCTTCAGCGTCGGCGTTGTCGAGCAGGTACCACAGCTCTTCGTCCATGTAGCGGTAGTTGATGTTGATCGGCACACCGCGCATCTTGAACGCGCCGTAGTGCGCCTCGAGGTACTCATTGCCGTTGTACATGAAGAGACCGATTTTCGAGTTCGGGCCCAGCCCTGCGGCATCGAACGCTGCAGCCATGCGGGCGGCGCGTTCGTCGTACTGCGACCACGTAAATCGTTTGTCGCCATGGACGACGGCGGTGCGGTCGCCGATCGAGTCGGCGAGTGATTCCCAAACGGTGGCGAAGTGGAACTCCATACGCCGATGGTAGCTAGCCGAGTTCGTGCCCGTACATCTCTCCGAGCGGATCGCTGATCAGTTCCAGCCGCTCGCCGTCGGGGCCACGGAAATACAACGACGAGCCGTCGACGTGGGCGCACTCGACGCCGGCCGCCTCCAGCCGTTGTTTGGCCGCTTCCCACTGAGGGCGTTCGATGGAGATGGCGAGGTGATGATGGCCGCCCAGCACCTCCTTGTACGGCCCGAGGCCCAGCCCAGGTAGGTCGAAGAAGGCAAGGGCGTTACCTTCGCCAATATCGAAGAAGAAATGCGTGCTGCCCTCGTAGTCGCGGTTCTCGAACATTTCGATCAACGGGAAGCCCAGCAGGCCGTCGTAGAACTTGATCGTGCTTTCCACATCGCTGCTGATCAGTGCCAAGTGGTGCACGCCGCGGGCGGTGGACGCCGCTCGATCTGCCCTCGGCTTGAGGTGCAGTTCGGTCAGCTCCGCGCGCCGCGCAGTGAGGAGGTCGCGTTGT
>JANOYI010000070.1:0-12911 GCA_031428795.1 Ilumatobacteraceae bacterium
ACAGTCGTCGCAGCTCAGCGGCATTGTGCAGCACGACTCGGCACCAGACGGACGACCGGTTCAGACCACCCAGATCTACGAAGGCACGAATCAGATCCACAGAATGGTGCTCGCGAAGCAGTTGTTCCGGTAGATCGAGGAGCGCCGTCATCGCAGCTCACGGCACCATTCCAGCGCAGTTATGTGCGCTCGATCGGCGTTTTATCGATCGCGCCCGGCGTTGGTGCCCAGGTCACAATTCACCAGGACTTACGTGGCGGAGGTGTCAGTGAAACAGTATTGCTGTGCCACTGTGCCACTGTGCCACTGTGCCACTGTGCCACTGTGCCACTGTGCCACTGTGCCACTGTGACCGTCGTCACACTAATCTGTGTCGCTGGCAGCGCGTCCGGCCGTTCGACCCTTCAACGCCGCGCAACCGCCGGCCGATCACGGCTCGGTGGTTGCGAAGCCGACGAGTGAGGCGATGGCGCCAGACCGGACGGCGACCAGCACGCTCGCCGCCGCGTGGTCCGCCTCGAGCTGGTTCACGGTTCGGTCAGCGTCGGCGAACAGCGGCAGGCTCTGCTCGGTGAGGTGGTGGATCGTCATGACCGTCGTGAACAGCAGCGCGTTGTGGGGACTTCCGGGGGACGCGGTGACCGGGCCACCATGTCCCAACTGCCGTTCGCTACCGAAGCCGAGATGGCGCCGCATCTCAGGCGACACACCCGGGGACTCGCCGGCGCGCCGGTTCGCTGTTTTGCCGAAGTGCCTGCCGCCAATGGCATCCCCGACATCGCACTCGTCCGATTCGACCCGGCTGAAACTTGCCGCCGCCGTCGGCATGGGCTGACAATGACCGACGACCTCAGTTGCGTCCGCGCGGCACTCGCCCTCGCCGACCACTCCCAGATGACTGTCGCTCGCCTCAGTGCCACCACCGGCCTCAGCCGCTCCGTTCTGAGCGGCCGCGTGCTGCCCACTCTGCAGGAGGCTGGATGGGTCGATCGTGACGGCGCAGGCTGGACCGCAATCGTGCGCTACAAAGACCCTGTCCATCTTCTCGTCTCCGTTGAACTGAAGCTGCGCGACTGGAAGCGGGCACTGGCCCAGGGCTTGCAGGGTGCTCCGGAATTTTGCGATCGGTGTTCGGGCGAACGAGACGATCACGGAGCCAGGCATGTCGACCTACTCCTCTTTGTTGGCTAGTCCATTGATGACTTCGTCGACCCAGCCGAGCGTCGCTATGGCAGAGGGGAAGCCTCGGGTGGTGATCGCGCACAGAGCGATCTGCCTGAGCTCGTCGGTGCTGAAGCCGTCGGCGAGTGCTTGGCGGGCGTTCGACCGTACCGAACCTTCGGCGAGCGCGCCGATGGCGATGCCCAGTTTCACCAGTCGCAGCGAGCGGGCGTCGAGGGCGCCGGCTGCCGCGACGGTCTCGGCGAGTCTGTCTTGTGCGTCGGCGACCTGCGGGTAGTTGCTGCGGAACTGTTGGTAGATCTCAGGCAAGTGATCAGTCATGGGACATACCTTCGCGCGTTCGGAACCTACGTCCCGCACACGTTGTGAGTGGCCCGCCCGTCGGCAGCGCCAGCGTCGCGGACGCCGTCGGCGGGCGAACCTTCTCCGCCGACAGAGAGGACAAGTCCCCGGCGGAGCCGGGGCGACCCCGGCATCGGCCGATAGGCCGCCGGGTTCTCATGCGGGTGGGCACCATGACGTGAGTTGTCGAGAGCGGGTGTCGGGCCACGAGCACCTGTCACGTCGGCCATAGGACCATCCAACGTCACACCTTCGAAAGTGCAACGGGGCGTCGCCGACGAGACGTACGACAGAAGACCCTCGGAGCTGGGACCTTCGCCTCTGGCTCGAACCAGCTTTCAGGCTCAGGGTGATGAACAAGGGTCCTGAAGACTCGGGGTCCGACATTCGCATATTGCCCGAGGAGCTGTGGAACATGGCAGACGTCACACAGAGAGAGAATCTACTGGTACGGATGCAGACCGAGGTTCAAGCGGCGCTCGACCGACCGGATCATCGTTGGGGGATGGTGATCGACACCCGCAAGTGCGTGGGTTGCCATTCGTGCACGGTGAGCTGTGTCGCCGAGAACAAGCTCCCACCGGGCGTCGTGTATCGGCCGGTGATCGACCAGGAGGTCGGCACCTACCCGAACGTGACGCGCAAGTTCCTGCCGCGGCCGTGCTTGCAGTGCGACGAGCCGCCGTGCGTGCCGGTGTGTCCGGTAGGGGCTACGTATATGCGTCCGGATGGCATCGTGACCATCGATTACGACCAGTGCATCGGTTGCAGGTACTGCCTGACGGCGTGCCCGTACTCGGCCAGGACGACCGACCTCGGTCACACCTACACCGAGGACACACCCGAGCAGCAGCAGTACGAGTTGCTGCCGAACTACGAGTACGGCAAAGTGCACCGGCGCGATCCCGACAACGACGAGTCGCCCATGGGCAACGCCCGCAAGTGCCACTTCTGCTTGCACCGTCTCGAGCAGGGGCTGCTTCCGATGTGTGTCACCACGTGCATCGGCGTCGCCAACTACTTCGGCGATCTCAACGACCCCTCCAGCCTCGTCTCCGAAATGGCTTCCAAGCCGAACGCAGTCGTGCTGAAGGAAGAACTCGGAACCAAGCCCAAAGTTACGTACCTGGTGTAAGGAGCGAATCAAAATGTCTGTCGTCGCATCTCCGGTCGCTGAACTCCACCAGCAGGTACCCAGCTGGGCCATCAAGGTGGCATGGGCCCTCACCGGTATCTGCACCGCGCTCGGGCTGGTCGGGCTCGTCTGGCGGTTCAGCGGCGGCAAGGCCGCTGTGAACTACGGCTCATACGTACCTTGGGGCCTGTGGATCGCCGCCTATGTGGCCCTTGTCGGTGCATCCGCCGGTGCCTTCGCCCTCAGCGCGCTGATCTTCACGCAGCGCCATCGCGAGCAGTACCCCATCGCCATCCTGTCGATGCTGGTGGCCTTGGGGACCTTCGCCGCCGGCATGATAAACGTGTGGCTCGACCTCGGCCACCCGTTCCGTGCCTACAAGCTCATGCTCGACACCGAGTTCGGCTCGGTGATGGGTCTGATGTCCTGGCTCTACGTGATCTACGGCATCATCTTGGTGGTCGGCCTCGTGGCCACCCGACACGGCAACGTGCCGAAGTTCCTGGAGCGGTTCGCGTGGGTCGCCTTCCTCTTCGCGATCGTCTTCGCCGGTGCCGAGGGTGCACTGTTCGGTGTGGTCGGTGCAAAACCGCTGTGGGAGTCGGGCATCACGCCGGTGCTGTTCCTCGTGGAAGCGGCACTGTTCGGCCTCGCTCTCGTGGTCGCCGCCGCTGCCGTGTTCGGCATGCTCACCCAGCAGATTGCGCGCCGGTTCGGCGTCGCGATGCTGGTGCTGATCGGAGTGCTGCTGACGCTCGAGTGGGCCGAGTTCTCCACCGGCACGTACGCCTCGGTGCCCGCCAAGGAGGACGCACTCAAGACCGTCCTCACCGGCCAGTACTGGTGGGTGTTCTGGATCATGCATCTCGGACTCGGTGTCGTGTTGCCCTCCGTCCTGCTGCTATGGGGACGGTCGAAGGTGGCCTGGGTGGGCTTGGCCGCTGCATTGATCGCGACGATGGGCATCGCCTCGAAGCTCAACCTGGTGCTCCCGGCACTCGCCCAGGAAGAGATCAAAGGGCTGGAGGACGCGTTCCACGGCCCCGGCCTGACCACCGACTACACCCCGTCAGCGATGGAGTGGTTGGTGTGGCTCGGCACGCTCGGCTTGGTCGGCCTGGTGGTGCTGATCGGCCGGCACTTCATGAGGGGTGCCCTCGGCACGCCGAAACAACCAGATGTCCAACCCGACGACGAACTGACCGCTTCAGAAGTGGATCCCAGCCTGCAGGAGGCGAACTCATGATGAACGAGAACAACGACACGACCGTGAGCGAACTCGACGAATCGAGCGAGAGCTTGCAGGTCTCCCGCCGCACGTTCGTGAAGACCGGTGCACTGGTCGGTGGCGGCATCGCCGTCGCCAGCCAGATGCCGGTGGTGATGCGAGCGGTCGGTGACACCGCAGCTGCCGACTCCGACAAGCCGTCACCGATGGCCGCAGGCGCCTACGAGCTGGCCGATCCGCAGCACATCCTCTACTCGTCGTGCCTGCAGTGCAACACCGGTTGCGCGATCAAGGTGAAGATCGTCGACGGCGTTGCCTCCAAGATCGACGGCAACCCGTTCAGCCCGATCACATTCTGGCCACAAGTCGACTACGAAACATCACCGCTGGACATCGGCGGTATCGACGGTTGGATCTGCCCGAAGGGACAGGCTGGCATCCAGAGCACGTACGACCCGTACCGCATCCGCAAGGTGCTGAAGCGTGCTGGAGCCCGCGGTAGCGACAAGTGGGAGAGCATCCCGTTCGATCAGGCGGTTGAGGAGATCGTCAACGGCGGGTCGTTCCCTGACGGCACGACCAGTCCCGGGCTGACGGAATTGTTCGCGATGAACGATCCCGATCTCGCCAAGGAAATGGCGCCCGCCGTGGAGGCGATCATCGCCGAGAAGGACAAGGACAAGCGCGTTGAACTCGTCGCCGAGTTCAAGACCACCTTCGCCGACAACCTCGACGTGATGATCGATCCCGATCATCCCGACTTCGGTCCCAAGAACAACCAGTTCTGCTTCGCGTGGGGCCGCCTCAAGGACGGCCGCGGCGAGATCCTCAGGCGTTTCACCGGTGACTCGTTCGGCTCGATCAACGCCCACGGCCACACCACGGTCTGCCAGGGTTCGCTGTACTTCATCGGTAAGGCGATGAGCGAACAATTCGTCGAGGGCAAATGGTCCGGCGGCGAAAAGTTCTACTGGCAGGGCGATCTCGCCTACACAGAGTTCGCGATCCTGGTCGGCAGCAACGTGTTCGAGGCCGGCTACGGTCCGCCGTACCGTGTCGAGAAGATCACCGACGGCCTCGCCAGCGGCCGATTGAAGTACGTGGTCATCGATCCTCGGCTGGGCAAGACCGGCTCGAAGGCATGGAAGTGGATGCCGAACAAACCTGGCACCGAAGGCGCGATCGCGCTCGCGCTGATCCAAGCCGTCATCCGCGACGAGCGCTACAACACCGGCTACCTGCAGAACGCCAACAAGGCAGCATCGGTCGACGCCGAAGAGCCGAACTTCTGCAACGCCTCATGGCTGGTGAAGATGGATGAGGACGGCAAGCCCTCGAAGCTGCTCCGTGGCTCGGACCTCGGCCTCGAACCGGAAGAGCGGCCGACGGCCGACGGCGAGAAGACGTGGAAGTTCGATCCCTTCGTCGTCATGCGCGAGGGCGAGACCGTCACGTTCGACCCGAACGACGAGGAGACGATCGTGATCGGTGACCTCTTCGTCGATGCCACTGTGGGCGAGTTCAAGGTGAAGTCGGGCCTGCAGGTGCAGGCCGACAGCGCCAACGAGCACACGATCGACGAGTGGGCAGAGATCGCCGGCGTCAACGCCGCGGCGCTCGAAGAGATCGCCCTCGAGTTCACCAGCCACGGTCGCCGGGCCTGCGCAGACGTCCACCGCGGTGTCAGCCAGCACACCAACGGCTACTACAACGTGCAGGCCTGGAACGTCCTCAACCTGTTGATCGGCAACTACGACTACGCCGGCGGCATGTCCTGGGGCAAGACCTACGACCAGCGGGGCGCCAAAGAAGGACAGCCGTATCCCGTGTTGAAGATGATCGACGGTGCGTTCAAGAAGTTCGGGCACACCATCATCCGTTCCGGCAAGTACGAGAACAGCACAATCTTCGAGGGTTACCCGGCCAAGCGGCCGTGGTACCCACTGGCGACCGACATCTACCAGGAGATCGTTCCCTCGATCGGCGATGCCTACCCCTATCCGATCAAGGCGATGTTCATGTACATGGGATCCCCCGTGTACTCGTTGCCCGCCGGCCACACCAACATCGAAGTCCTCAAGGACCCGGCCAAGCTCCCGCTGTTCGTGGCGATCGACATCGTCATCGGTGAGACCTCCGCCTACGCGGACTACATCATTCCCGACCTCAGCTATCTCGAACGGTGGGAGTTCCAGAAGTCGCATCCGAGCATAATCTTCAAGAACGCACCCGTGCGTCAGCCGGTCATCGCTCCACTCACCGAGACGGCAACGGTGTTCGGCATCGAGCAGCCGATCGCACTCGAGAGTTTCCTGATGGCGGTTGCCGAGAAGATGAAACTGCCCGGGTTCGGCGCCAACGGGCTCGGCGAAGGTGTCCCCTTCCTGCGACCCGAGGACATGTACCTCCGCGAGACGGCCAACATCGCTGCCGGCGAGAAGCCCGACCTCGAGGACGCAGTGCGCGAGGCCGACGACGCCGAAGTGGAACTGTTCCTCGCCAGTCGGGCCCACCTGCCCAAGACGGTCTTCGACGTGGACGCGTGGAAGGCAGCGCTCGACGGCGACGACAGCATGTGGCGACGAGTCGTCACCGTGCTCAACCGCGGCGGCCGCTTCCAGCCGTACGACCAATTGCTCAAAGGCGACAAGCTGGCCAACAAGTACGGCAAGTACGTCAACATGTACTGCGAGAAGACCTACGACATCAAGGACAGCATGACCGGCAAGCACTTCTTCGGCGGCGCAACGTTCGTCGAGCCCGGCACCGACTCACTCGGCAACCAGGTGTCCATGCAGGATGAAGCCGACGGCTACGACCTGACCCTGATCAGCTTCAAAACCATCACCCAGACCAAGAGCCGCACGGCCGGCAACTACTGGCTTGGAGCGCTCGAGCCGACCAACCACATCATTCTCAACAGCATCGATGCTCGCCGTCTCGATATCAGCGACGGTGACACCGTTCGTGTCACGTCGAAAACGAACACGGAAGGCATCTGGGACCTCGGTAACGGGCGCACGGTGCCCATGGACGGCGAAGTCAAGGTGCTCGAGGGGCTGCGGCCCGGGGTCGTCGGCTTCAGCCTCGGGTATGGCCATTGGTCGTACGGCTCGCGGGACGTCACCATCGACGGTGAGGTCGTCCCGGGCGACGCCCGCCGCCGTACCGGCATCCACGCCAACGCCGCGATGCGCACCGACACCCACAACCCGAACACCACGCTGAGCGATCTGGTCGGTGGCTCGGCGGTGTTCTTCGACACCCGCGTCAGGCTGCAGAAGGTATAGGCCTCTCTCAGTGTTCGACGACCTGATCACCGGCATCACCGTCTCGATCGACGGTGCCCGATGCTTGAACAACCGGCATGACAGTGCCGGGTGCCGGCGTTGCGTCGATATCTGTCCGACGGCGGCCATCGCCCTTGGCAACGGTGTGCCAACGGTCGACGCGGCAGCGTGTGTCCGATGCGGGGCGTGCGCCCCAGTCTGCCCGACCGATGCAGTGACCGCCGGAGATGCACCGGAACGACGGCTGGCGGACGCATGCCACTCGATGGACAGCCGGTCGATGACCGTGGCGTGCGTGGCCAACCCGCAACCCCGAGCCAACGCCGGGGGTGGGCCGACCGTTCGCCATGGCCGGTGTCTCGCCTCCCTGTCCACCGAGCAGCTGTTGGGCCTCACCGGCGATGGTACGCGACGGGTCGAGCTCGACATGTCGTGGTGCGAAGCCTGTCCGATCGGTACCGCCGCCGACGGTGCCATCGCCATGGTCGAGACCATCGAAGCGCTGATCCCAGAGGGGAGGGCGACGGTCTCGTTGGTCGGCCTTCCAGGGACTGTCGATGATCTGATCGCGACCGATTCGACCCAGGCTGTCGTGGAATCCCATCGGCCATCGATGTCGCGACGCGGCCTGTTCTCGTCGATGCGGCGGCGAGTAGAGGGTGCTGTCCAGCGTGGCCGCGAGATCGCCCCACCTCCGCTCCGGCGCACCCGCGGCCCGGTGCTGGCGAGGTTGCCGCAAAGTGTCCCCGGTTCCCGGCGCCGGCTCCTCGAACGACTGCGGCACGTACCGCCACGCGGCGAACACACGGATGTGCCCGCGACACAAGTGCCGTTCGCCGATGTCGTCATCAGCAACTCATGTTCTGCGTGCGGCCTGTGTGCTCGCTTCTGCCCCACCGGGGCCTTGACGTTCGCGACTCCCGCAGCATCGGCAGACGCGCCACACACCTTCAACTTGTCGTTCCAGATGAGCACGTGCATCGACTGCGGCATCTGCGCGACCGCGTGTCCCGAGGACGCCGTCACGTTCGCCGCGACGATCGACACCCGCAGAATTCTCGAGCCCGAGCCGACCGCGCTTCACACGGGCACACTCGCCAGCTGCACGTCGTGCACGATGCCCACTGCGGCCACTGACGGACCCGGGCCGGCCCGGTGCTTCAGCTGCCGACTCGGTTCCGGCGTCGTCACCGCCCTGCGCGACGACGCCGGATTGATGGCCGACCTGCTCAGCCGGCAACGACCGCTCGACGGATGACGCTGCTCGCGCGTTGATCACTGGTTCCGGTCAGCGATTAGCCTGTCCCGGTGCCCTCAGATCCGTTCGTGGTGTCGCTCGTCGGCCCGTCGGGAGTTGGCAAGACCACCCTCATCGAGCGGCTCATCCCGATCCTCGTCGCCGCAGGCGCCCGGGTCGCCACGGTCAAGCACGCCCCACACGGACACGACGTCGACAAACCCGGCTCCGACTCATGGCGCCACCGCGCCGCGGGCGCCCAAGCAGTCTTGCTCGCAGGCGCGGACGGTGCAGTCCTGTTCCTCGCACCCGAGTACGGCACTCACCCCGACCCGACGATGCATCACCAGCCGGGTGAGTCCGATCGGCTGAATCGCCTCGCAGGTCTCGTAGCCACGCACCTCCACGACGTCGACATCGTCGTCGCCGAGGGCTACGCGCCCCTTCACGACGCGCTCATCGCCATCCAACGCAGCGACGTACCGAACAAGAACATCGTCGACCCTCCCACACCTTGGTTCACCATCTCCGACACACCCACACACGGCGACTACGGCTTCGATCAGCTGGCCGAAGTCGCCGAGCGCATCCTCGATCGTGCTCACTCTCGTCAGAGCTGACTTGCGACCAAAGAGCACTGCGGTGAGAGATCCTGCAGGTGGTCAGCGCTCGGTACCCGCTAGAGAAGTTGCCCGCCCGCGGAGCCACACCAGCCGAGCGGTGGCAATACCTCGACGGCGGCGGCACCATCGGCGTCATCCCCACTGTCACCAAACCCTTTTGCGACGACTGCGATCGCGTGCGCCTGACCGCCGACGGGGCACCGTCCACGGCCGTCAACCGGCGTCGAGATCGAACTGGTCGATCGTGAACGCGAGGCACTCGAGACCGCGGGCACCGGTGCCGGCGCAAAGGTTCGGGTAGCGACCGGACATCTCGCCGAGTTTCCACGAACCGGGCCGCCGCACACTGCACCACAGCATCGAGTTCAACGACCTGCCCGACGGAATTGCGCGGCTTCAATCGTGCGAGCACCGGACCGTTGTCAACCCCAATTATGTTCGGTGAGATGGAGCTTCGAGAGAACTGCTGGGCATCACGTGGACTGTTGCCTGACGGACCCGCTCAGGCACCAAACACCAGGTCATCGCAGCTCAGCTGCACTGCACCACGACGCAGCACCAGACGGACGGGCGTGCCAGACCACCCAGATTTTCGAAGGCACCAACCAGATCCCAAGAATGGTGCTCACCCAAGAGCTGTTCAGCTAGTTCTCTGGGTGTCTGGCGAATGTCGCCACGCGTCCGCGGACGCGCTGCGTTCCCGACCCTGCGCCACGACCAGCCAAGCGGCCGCAACCTGTTGCTGTAACGGTCACCTGGCAGACTGGGGGAATGCTGCGACGTGCGACTCAGTGGGTTCTACACGCAGGCTCGCGCCTGAAGCGTCAGGTGCATCGGGCCACTGCTCCACGTTCGGGTCCGGTAGGGGCGTCAGAGGACCAGCGCCGCGCTGAGGACGCTGATCGCCTCGTACGGATGCTGTTCCCTGAGGGCAATGGCGACTCAACGATCCACGAGACACTGAGTGCGCCCGACGTCACCGCGACGACTGTCCGTCGGGCGCTGGGGCAGGCGAACCAGCACAGCACGCCCACTCCCTTCTCCGTGCGGCTTTCGCCCAGTGACGTCGCGTATGTCTCGGTCAGCGGAATCGACGTTGCTCTGGATACTGCTGACCAGTCGGTCTCGGCGCTCATCATCGAGGATGGCGAGTGGGAACCACAAGTCGTTCACGTTCTCCGTCAGTACTTGAAGGCCGGCTCCGTGTTCGTCGACATCGGCGCCAACGTTGGCTGGCACACGGCCGTCGGTTCATCGATCGTGGGCCCAACCGGTCGCGTCTACGCGATCGAACCCAACCCGGACAACGCTCGCTTGATCGCGCACACGGTCCAACGAAACGAACTCACGAATGTCGAGCTGCTGCCGTTCGCATTGAGTGAGCGCACAGGGTTCGCGGCCTTCCGCTCGGCGATCGGTTCGAACGGTGGTTTCGCCTGGGGGAATGAACCCAGCTTCATCGACCCAGTCGTCACGATCGTGCCGACGATGCGTTTCGACGATCTCGACATCGCCCGTGTCGACGTCATCAAGATGGACGTCGAGGGCGCCGAGCCGATGGTGCTTCGCGGGGCTCTCGAAATGATCGAGCGCGACCATCCAGTGATCGTCTTCGAGTTCTCGTGCGACATGACCCAGCGCGTCGGCGGCGTTGAGCCGCGCGAACACCTTCGGTTTTTCGAGGACCATGGGTATGCGCTGTCGATGATCGACCGCGCATACGGCTCATTGATCCCGGTGCCAGACGTCGACGAGTTGATGGCCAACTGGGGCAGCCCGATTCGCTTGGAGGATTTCGTCGCTCTCCATCAGCCAGCCCCGTGAGCGGTGGGTGACGGTCGGTTCTAGTTGCGGGACGACGGCGGAGCCGACCGCAACGAAGACGAGAATCGCGGCGACGACGGTGAGCGCGTGGAACACCTCGTGGAAGCCGAAGACTCGCGGCCACGGGTTCGGCCAGCGAGTAGCCAATGCAACCGCCCCGATCGTGTAGCACGCGCCACCGGCGAGCAACAGCGAGAACCCCCGGACATCCAACCCGGGCGCCAGCTGCGGGAACACGAACAGCGCCGACCAGCTGACAATCATGCAGCTGGCGTTGCGTCACACCTTGGAGATGTTCGGCAACCAGTGCAACGCAATGCCGATCGCTGCGCCGCCCCAGGCGGTGGCCAGCACTGCTACGCGAACCCACCCACCGAGGCTGACGAACGCGATGGGGGTGTAGCCGCCGGCGATCGAGAGTCTGGAGCGCAGGTGGTCGCCCGCGTTGACTGTGGCACCGCCGCCGAACCACGGTGTGAGACCTACGTGGGGGACGGGGTGATCGCTGCTCACATTCTCTCCAGTCAGGTGGCGGCGTCGACCGCGAGCGAGCGCAGGTCTGCGAGCGAGCAGTACTCCAGCGCCGACAGGTGGGTGGAGGCAAGCCGCACGTTCGGAGCGCTGCCGGCCTCGAACGCCTCCTGCCAGCGACTGGCGCAGAGGCACCACTGGTCGCCTGCGACGAGGCCGCTGAAGCCGTACTGCGGCATCGGCGTACTGAGGTCGTTCCCGACGCTCGTGGAGTACGTGAGGAACTCGTCGGTGCACACGACGCACACCACGTGCATGCCCGGGTCGTCGCCGTGGTTCTCGCAGCAGCCCGTGCGGTAGTAGCCGGTGAGCGGGTCGAGCGAACACGACTGGAGTTCCTCGCCAAGGACATTCATCTGTGCCATGCGTCGACCATACCCGTCCGCGATCGGCGGTACGCCAACTGGCCCTGTGGCACACTGGCACCGAGTTCGCGACAGCGTGGTCGGGAAGGGACAGCAGTGAGCATTCAGGGAACCGTCGGGCAGGTGGCTGCCGACTGGGCGGCAGCGACCCGTGAGGTACTGGTGGCGCAGGTGGGCGAGGCGCGGGCGACTGCGCTTCTCGATCGCCTACTGCCGGTGGTGCCGGCTGGCTACGACGAGCTGAATTGGCCGAATAGTGCGGCCGTCGACCTCCCGATCATCGACCGGCTTGCAGCGGACGAGGTCGGCAGCAGCGTCGAAACCGCAATGCTGCATTTCACCGAGGCGAGCAGCACCGAGTGGCGCTTTCGGGTGTATCACGCCGGCTCCGCCATTCCGATCGCCGACCTGTTGCCGTTGCTCGATCAGCTGGGCTTTCGCGCGATCGATGAGCGCGCGTTCAACTTCCAGGTCGGTGGGCGCAGTGTGTGGTTGCACGACGTCGGCGTGCAGATTCCCGACGACATCGACTTGACACTTGCCGCGCAGGCCGAGGTGCAGCGGGCATTCATTGCCGAGTTCGACAACACCGTGGAGGTGGACGGGTTGAACCGGCTGGTCCTGCGCGCCGGTCTCACCGCTCGCCAGGTCGAGCTACTCCGTGCGTACGCGCGCTACCTGCGCCAGATCGGCTTCCCTTTCAGCCAGCAGTACATCGAGACCACCTTGGTGCGCCACGCGGGTGTCGCAGGGCAACTGGTGCAGCTGTTCACCGCCCGCTTCACCCCCGACGACGGCGAGCGCACCGCTGAAGCGAATGTCACCCGCACTGCGATCGTCGAAGCGCTGGACGCGGTGCTTAGCCTGGACGACGACCGCACGCTGCGTGCGTTGCTCTCACTCATCGAAGCAACCGTGCGCACCAACGCATTCCGTCCTGGTCCCAACGCCGGGTACCGCGATGTCATTGCGTTCAAGTTCGACAGCAGCAAGGTGCCCGACCTGCCCCTGCCGCGACCGTTGTTCGAGATCTGGGTGTGCTCACCACGTGTCGAAGGCGTGCACCTGCGGAATGGCCGCATCGCCCGCGGTGGCATTCGCTGGAGCGATCGTCGCGAAGACTTCCGCACCGAGGTGTTGGGCCTGGTGAAGGC
>JANOYI010000071.1:0-1509 GCA_031428795.1 Ilumatobacteraceae bacterium
CGCTGGCCCAAGGCATCCCACATCGGGTTGTCAAAGGTGGAGGCAGTTGACTGATCGTCGATCAAGCGACCGATGTGTACACGATCGGCGAGGTCGCCGATGGCTTCGCGCAACGCGGCATCGACTTCGTCGCCGGTGACACCGGGCAGTGTGCGAATGTCGACATCGAGCTCGACGGTGTCTGGGATCACGTTGCTCTTCACGCCACCATGCACCACGTTTGGCGAGAACGTTGTGTGGCTGCAGGCATGCAACATCGTGGCGGTGCCCTTGTCTGGTAGCGCTTGCAGCGCGGCGTACACCTCGGTCGGGTCGAGCAATTGCCGAGTCAGCTCGGGCTCGAACTCGTACGCCTCCACCGTGGCGCGCCACACGTCGTCGAGCCCCGCCTGCGGCCGGTAGGCGCTGATGCGGCGAACGATCTCGGCGGCCGTGATGATGGCGTTGTCGGCGCCGAACGGCATCGAGCCGTGGCCGGGGCTGCCGCTGATGCGCAGCCGCCGCCACGCAATTCCCTTCTCGGCGACCGTGATGGTGATCTTGCGTGTGCCATCCGACGACGGCATCGCCACGCCGGCCAGTTCGGTGAGGAGGTAGTCGCACGCGATCGCATCCCAGTGATGGTCGACCATCCACTTCGCGCCCCACGTGCCACCGGCTTCCTCATCAGGAACGGCGAAGTAGATCAGCGTGCCCTTGGGGCGGAACCCGCGATGCGCAAGGTCGCGAAACGCGACCGCTTGTGTGGCGGTTTGGTACAGCATGTCGAGCGCCCCGCGGCCCCAGACTTCACCGTCGATCAACTCGCCACCGAACGGGTCGCGGCTCCACCCATCGCGGTTCACCGGCACCACGTCCGTGTGGCCCATCAAACACACCGTCGGCGCGTTCGGATCGGTGCCTTCCATGCGAGCGACCAGCGACGTGCGACCCGGTCGCGACTCGTACGTGGCAAGTTCAACGCCTGGCCCTTCGAGGTAGGCGCGAAGCAGATCGACGTTGCGTACTTCGCCGCCGGAATCAGGCGTGCCGTCGTTGACGCATTGCGTGCGAATCAAAGCCTGCAGCAACTCGGTGGAAGCACCGGTGAGGTCAGTCGTCATACAGCGAACGTAGCCGCCGCTGGCGAATCCGAATCACGTCTTGGCGCCCGACTCAGCCGCGATTCTGGCGCCCTTCTCCGCCCATGGGTGAGCAAACGTGCCGAAACGGTGGGTGTAGCCCGCCCATGGGTGGTGGAAAGTGCCACGTCGGAACCTGGTCCGTGTTGCGCGCTCGCTGCCTCACGAGGTGAGCGCTGCGGTGAGGACTTCTTGGAATCTGGGCCAGCAGGTTTCGATCCAGGCGGGGTCGTCGTCGGCGAAGGCGACTCGCACCTGGGCGCGCACGTCGGCTGCGTCGGGCGCGGTCGGGTCGCCGTAGCCGTGCAGCCAGGCGTCGGCGCGCAGCGACTGCAACACGGTGACACCGTCGACGGTGCCGTACTCGATGCAGATCGGTGTGACCTCG
>JANOYI010000072.1:0-9283 GCA_031428795.1 Ilumatobacteraceae bacterium
CCAAACCCATCAACCTGCGGATTATCGGTGAGTGCGTGCCCAATCTTCCTTCGTCGGGACTGGTCGGCGCAGTCGATCGCCCTGGCTCTGCTGACCCTTCAGCTCAACTATTGAACAGTGGGTTCGGTGAGTCGGTTCGACAACGGCGTTGGCGTGCCCGTGACCCATAGGGTGTTCGGTTTTCAGCCAGCTGACGATCTCCATGGGATCTGTGGGCCTGCATGCCGGATCAACGCCGTCCATTCGGCGATCGGGTGGCGCCAGCACCGACGTTGAATCCCTGAAATCGCTAGCGTCGTCTCAACCAATCCCGCGGGCGATTGAAGTGGCGGCGACTACTCCTGTCGCTGGAAGGTGAGGAACGCCTGCGGCGTCGTCTCGTGGGCCAGTTCAGCCCTGCGCCAAATTCGGGCCTGCGTCGCGAAGCCCGCTTGCTCTACGCTCTGCACGACATCATCGATGTTGTGCCGGTACCAGGTCATCGTCGCCGACGAACCATAGGCATTCTCGCGTTGCACTTCCTCGTTGTCGCCCGCTTGAAATCCAAGGAGCACCCGGCCGTTCCGAGAGAGAACGCGGGCAAGTTCGGCCCAGACTTCGAAGAGCGCAGCGGGCGGGGTGTGAATGATCGAGTACCAGAGGACAGCCGCACCGAGGGATTCGGTCTCGACGGGTAGCTCAGTCAACGGCGCTACGTCAAAGGCCAAGTGGGGGTGAGCCGAGCGTGCAGTTGCGATCATTTCGGGTGAGAGGTCGACGCCTCGCACATCGAGCCCACGCTCGTGCAGATACGCAGTGATTCGCCCGACGCCGCATCCGATGTCGAGCACACGTGCCTGGTCGACGGCGACGAGATCCTCGACAAGCGAGCTCAGGATCGCCCGATCGATCGGTCGCTCGAACGCAGCAGTGACGGTCGTGCCGACTGCTGATGCAAAGTGAGCAGCGGAGAAGTCGTAGACCTTGCGAGTCGAGGCGATGTACTCGGGATTGGTCATGCACAAGTATCCACGCTGGCCCCCAAAGAATGCTTCCCTTTCCGGCCAACCTGAGCAGGATGTGACCCACTGAACCGCCGTCCACGAACGAAGTGACGCGTACTACGTTTCGTGATACGGTGAAGTTATGTCCTCTGCAATTTCGGTGCGGCTTGATGACGATGCGGAACGGGCACTGCGGGTGCTCAATGCGTGTGGGATGTCAACGTCTGACGCGATTCGCTCGTCATTGATCGAGTCGGCCCGTCGAGTCCGCCGCAGTATCGCACTGGCCGAAGAAGCCGCAGAGTTGGAGGCCGACGACGTGGACCGTGCTGAGATGGCCGCTGTCGCAGCGCTGATGGAGTCGATGCGTGCAACGGGGTGACGTGTTTCGGTTCAGGGCCCCGAAGGGTCTAGGCCACGAGCAACTTGGAGTTCGCTTCGGGGTGGTGGTCCAGGCAGACGAGTTCCTGCCGCGGTCGGTCGTAATCGTCGCGCCGACATCACGAAGCGCTCGTCGGGCGTCGTTTCGTCCGCCGGTCGAGGTAGGTGGTGGAACGGCCCTGGTACTCGTCGAACAGCTCGGCGCAGTAGATGTGCAACGTCTCGGCAAGGGCTCCGGTCGGCTCAGTGTCGATGAGATGTGGAGTGTTGACGAAGCACTTGCGACGTACCTCGGGCTGAGCCATCTTTAAGGGCCTCTCGGGTGTCCCCGTGACCCTTGGGCGCCGATCCAGTGCCAGGTTTGGTTGTGCCGCTGGTGAGGGCGAGGCAACCTTTCGGAGTGGCTGAGCGCTTCGCCTCACCACGCGTCCGCGGGCCGCGCACCGCAACACGGCGAACACGAGGTCATACCCGATGGCCACCTCCGTTGCGAGCGGCTCGACGGCATCGTGCCGGATCGCGCTCGCGCGAACAGATTGATCAAGGGGTCTCACACAGTTGCAGAGACCCACATCGGCGCGCGTTTGCGGACGCGCGCCACTGCAATTGCCGCGCCCTTCACGAGTACGACCCACACGGCCTCCGGGCGACGCTGTTGAGCTGCCCGATCTGCTGAGCAGGGCTCACAGCTCGTGTTCGGCTAGTTCTCGGAATTCGTCGGGGACGTTGGCCATTTCGGAGAGGGCCACCGTTGCATGACCGACGGCGGCTCGGCCGAACTCGGTGCCAGCAACATCCAGAAACGCTTCATCGATGGACACACGCTGCACGAAGGGCATGAAATCGCCAAGGATGACCATCACCTCATCCGCCAGTCGTTGGTACTCCTTGAAGTGGCCGTCAACGAAGATCAGACCGGGGCGCAGCTGCTTGGCGCGCTGCCCTGACATGCCGCCGTAGACGCCGTAGGCCTTGGCTTCGTAGGAGGCCGCCAACACCACGCCGTCGCCGACCGCCATGGTCTTGCCCAGCAAACTCGGGTCGAGCAGCTGCTCGACCGACGCGTAGAACGAGTCGAGGTCTGCGTGCAAGATGGTGGGCAGGACTGCCATCAATCACACAATAGACGAACACGTGTTCGTGCGCCAGAGGCAGAAGTCGGCGAGTAGCGAAGTGTCGGGGCTACAGGTCGGTGGAGCGTTGGCTGGGCTTGGCGGGGTCGGTGGGGTCGGTGGGGCCGTCGAACCACTGGCCGGGGCGCAGCGGGTCGCGGCGGCGGCTGGGGTAGTGCGTGCTGGCTAGCCATGCAACGAAACTGTCCAGCGGCACCGGCCGGCAGATGCCGAAGCCCTGCGCCACGTCGCAATCGAAGCCCTTCAAACGGTTGAGCACCTCGTCGGTCTCCACGCCTTCCGCCACCACCTGCATGCCCAGGTTGTGACCGAGGTCGATGATGGATCGCACGATGACTTCGTCTTGCTCGTCGAACAGCACGTTGGCCACGAAGCTGCGGTCGATCTTCAGCTCGCTGACCGGCAGGTGACGCAGGTAGCTGAGCGACGAGTAGCCGGTACCGAAGTCGTCGACTGACAGCCGAATGCCGTGTTGGTTCAGCCGGTCGATGGTGGTGCGTGCACGCGGGGCGTCGATGAGGAGCGAAGACTCCGTGATCTCCAGCGTCAGCAGCGTCGGGTCGAGGCCGTGGCGATCGAGATGACGCATCACCCGCTCCGGCAACAGCTCGTCGAGAAGGTCGTGTGTGGACAGGTTGACCGCGAGGCCGAGATGGTGCCCGAGGCCACGCAACCGCTGCAGCTGCGCCGCCGATGCTTCCAGCACCTGATCGGTGAGCTGCTTGATGAGGCCGGTTTCCTCGGCGACAGGTACGAAGTCCTCCGGGGCGACCCATCCTCGACGGGGGTGAGCCCAGCGTGCAAGTGCCTCGACCCCGATGACCGTGCCGCTTGCAAGGTCGACCTTTGGCTGCAGGAAGACTTGTAGATCCGTCCGCTCGAGAGCGTTGCGAAGGTCGCCCAACATCGACAGTCGAGCGGGTGTGCGCCGATCGATGTCCAGGCTGTACACCTCGTAACCGCTGTGACGGCTTTTCGCGGTATACATCGCAATGTCGGCTTGGCGTAGCAGCGTGCTGGCGTCCCGAATGTCACCGGTGACGGGCGCAACGCCGATGCTCATGGTGACCACCACATCGAGACCGTCGATCACGAACGGTTGCCGGGCTTCGTCGACCAACTGAGCGGCCATCAAATGAATTGTGTCGAGTTCGCGGAAGGCCAACAGCGCGAACTCGTCGCCAGCCAGGCGAGCCAAGATGTCGTCGGGGCCCAGGAGACCCTTGAGGCGCTTCGCAAAATCGTTGAGCACGAGGTCGCCGGCGTGGTGGCCAAGCGTGTCGTTGACCTCCTTGAACCGATCGAGGTCCATCATCATCACGACGGCGAACTGGTCGGCAGCCCGTTCGTTGGTCGTGGCCAACTCGCTGTTGACGATGCGCTCAAATGACGAACGGTTGGGGAGGCCGGTGAGCGCGTCGTGGCGTGCCTCGAACTCGATGCGGTGGTGCAGCAGCGCTTTGCGCAGGTTCGGCGCGATCTGCTCGGACAGCGTCTGCAAACGCTCGACGTCGATCTCGCGGAAGCGACCCTGGGCCCCAACGCGCTCGGCGACGACGATGAACCCGACCACACTCTCTCCGTCGCGGACCGGAGCACAGACCACACCGCCGATTTCTGCGAGTCCGATGAACCCGAGCGCAGCGCACTCGGGTGCGCCGAGCAGCTGCGACCGCCGGGGGCGGAGTACGTCGGCCCAACGCAGGTCGTCGGCGGACTGCGGAAGATCGGGCAGTTCCGCGCCAACGCTGGACATCAAGGGACGGTCGGTACCGAACACCATCACTGCGGCGCGCTGCGCCCGCAGCAGGCTCGCGATGTCGTTGACGGCCGCAGACATCACCTCGTCGAGATCGAGCGAATGGCCGACGCGACCAACAAAACCATGTAGATCGTCGAGGTCGCGGAAGCGTTGCTCCAGCCGGCCGTAGCTCTGCACCAAACCCCAGAAAGCGATGATTGGAGCGGCCGACAACAGCACCAGCCACGGTGAAATCAGAGTTGGTGCCACGACCGCAGCGGCGACGAGCGCATTGATGGGCGCCATCCACGCCGTCACGCGCAACTCGCCGGTCAGCCGTTCGCGGGCGTTGCCCTCGACGAGCGCGATAGCAATGCTGAACAGGACCGAACCCACGATTGTTGCGAGCGCAGTGGCGGGCACGATTGCCACGAGTAGCGCAACGCTGGACTCCGGCCAACGGCCGACCGCGAACCGCACGACCTGATACGCAATGGCCACCTCCAGAGCGAAGACGGCAGCATTGAACAGCAGCTTGTAGTAGCGACTGCGCCACTGGAACGAAATGACGGCGAGGCTGCCGATGATTCGAGCTGCGATTGCCGGGCCAGGTGCGAGGTAGACCAAGGCGAAGGCCATTGGAACTTCTGATAGAGAGAACGAGATGGCCTCGCGCCGGAACTCGAAGTGAAACACCGTCTTCTCCGCAACGGCGAAGGCAATGGCGATAAGCGGCACCACCCACCAGGGCGCTGGACGGCTACTGCCGGCCAGGTCCGGAAGCAATAGTGTGACCGCCACCGCCGCTGCGCCGACGAGCGCAGCCAGCGCGCAAATTCTCGCTACGGTGCGTCGTGCTGGCGCGTTCATCGAGAGCGGCACTGAGTGGTTGTGATGATGTGATTGCTCAACAACATGCCGCCTCCATTCCCGATCTCCGGAGCCGAGATGAAGCGTAGTCACGTCAGCGGGTCAGAGGCGGTGTATCTGCGGCGTGAGCAACATTATTGAAATCGCCGTATTGGTGACAAAGTGTGGGAGTCCCCAAGATTCGGAAGCTCACGTCTGCCGGGCGAGCACGATTGGTGCCGCTTCCTCCAAGTGCCGCACCCAGTCCTGCGGGGAGCTGGGCTCCACGATGGGCAGCACCACGAACTTGCTGGTGCCGACCGCAACGAAACGGTCGATGGTGTCGATGAGGGCGTCCCACCCGGTGGGGATGAGCACGCTGGGATCGGGCAGGTCCGGGCGCCGCTTGGCCAGACCGGCCAGCACGACATCCGGAATCGGACCCGTCGCATACGGGATGAGTGCGCCGTAGTGGTCCTCCTCGATCGACCGCCCATGCTCGGCGCAGGTGGCTTCGATGGCCTCGCGGCCGCGAGCTGCATCGTCCGGTGTGACGAAGCTGGGCAGCCACCCATCGGCCAGTCGGCCGACGCGTCGCAACTCCGATGGTGCGATGCCGCCGAGCCACACATCGACGTGCTGTTGCAGCGGCTTGGGCAGTACCTGCAGCGCGTCGTAGTTGAAATGCTCACCGTGATGCGTCAGCGGCTCGGCCGCCCAACACCCGCGAAGCACTTGCATTGCCTCGTCGAACATCTTGGCCCGTGCGCCGCGCTCGACGCCGAACGCCTGCTGCTCGTGCGGGTCGGCGACACCAAGTCCGAAGGCGGGAAGCAGACGGCCACCCGAGAGTCGGTCGAGGGTGGCGAGCTCCTTGGCGAGCACGATCGGGTTGCGGCCGGGGAGCACCATCACCGACATGCCGAACTTCAGCCGCTTCGAGCGACCAGCCGCATACGACAGCGCGACCAGTGGGTCGGGAGCCTCGCCGCCGATTCGTTCGCTCAACCACAGGCTGTCGAACCGCAGTTCCTCGAGAGCGTCTACAACTTCGCCGAAGCCGCTGTCGTTCAACTTCGTGCGAACCCCGAACCCGAAACCAATGCGGACCTTCATGGCCCGCATCGTGCCACAGGCGGTGCGGGATTAGCGGTGGCGAACGGGGATGCGGATGAGTTGCCGTTCAGGTTGCCGTTCAGGTTGCCGTGTGGGCTCCACGCGGGCCCAACCGGCGAATGACGCGACCACGATGACGCCAACGATGAGCACGGGTTCCGCCACTCGACCGGCGAGTGTGATGGCGGTGATGGCGGCGACCACGCTGAGGACGATTGCCAGTTTGATCTGACCGGCCCAGTCGAAGCGGCCTGCGTTGCTGTTGTTGGTGACGTTGTGCTGGAGGTGGGGGTGCACGGTGTTCATATGAGTAGAGACGTTTCAGATCGCAACTTCGATCACTTTTTCCGAGCAATTCTTCAAACTGAAGTGAACGACACGCGATCGCCATAATCGGACGGCCCGGTGTGGCTGGACTCGGTGTAGAGGCCGGACACTAGGGTGCAGCGCCATGGGCATCCTCGACAAGCTCGACATGTCAAACCGTCTCGACCGCGACGAGTATGAAAGGCGGCTTGCCCAGGGGCAACGCCGGCTCTCTCAGCTACGACTGCACCTCGGGGGGCTGATGGGTTCGGGCACCCTCGGGCCCGGCCTGCTGATCGTGATGGAAGGCCCGGACGCATCAGGAAAGGGCGGCGCGATCAAGGCGCTGGTTGGCCACCTCGACCCGCGGCACTACACGGTTGTCTCGTACGCCAAGCCGACGCTTGAGGAGAAGAACCAGCATTTCCTGTGGCGCTTCTACCGCGAACTTCCCGGCCTCGGTGATATGGCCGTGTTCGATCGCAGCTGGTATGGCCGGGTATTGGTCGAGCGCGTTGAGGGTTTCGCCAATCGAACAGAGTGGCGGCGCGCGTACAAGGCCATCGTCGACTTCGAGGAGTCCCTCTGCCAAGAGAGCGTCATCCTGGTGAAGTTTTGGATGCACGTCACCGACGACGAGCAACTGCGTCGCTTTGAAGGTCGTGCCGCTGACCCTCTGAAGCGGTGGAAGCTGACGGAGGAGGATTGGCGGAACCGTGAGAAGAATCGCCTGTACGACGCCGCGGCGGAGGAGATGTTCCTGCGAACCGAGCACAAACTGGCGCCGTGGGACATCATCGGCGGCGAGCAGAAACGGTATGCGCGAATCGCTGTGCTGGAAACGGTGATCAAGCGCGTGGAGGAGTCGATGATTCGCTGGGGCATCGAACTGCCACTGCCGGTCGACGAGATCGAAGCCCGACTGCGCAAGGACTGATGGTTGGCGCTGTCGTTGTCGTTGGCGTTGGCGGCGTCAGATGTGGGGGCGGCGGTGTGCCCAGGGTTGAGCTGCTTCGAGCTGCGCCGCCACCTGGAAGAGCAGGTCCTCGCGACCGTAGGCGGCGACTAACTGCACTCCGACGGGCAGACCGTCGGGCGTCCAGTGCAGCGGCAGGCTGACGGCCGGCTGGCCACTGGCGTTGAACGCTGGCGTGAACGGCACGTACGTGGCCGCGCGAACCATCGGGGCCATCGGATTTTCCGGATTGTTGGCGAAGGTGCCAATCTCCACTGGCGGCTCGCCGAGCGTCGGAGTGAGCAGCAGGTCCCAGCCGTCCGCCCACCACTGCTGTACGGCGCGACGGAAGTCGACCGTGGCGGCCTGCGCCATTGCAAAGTCGACGCCGTTGACGCTGCGGGCGAAGTCGGCTTGCGCCTGGTTGACAGGTTCCACATCGCCTGGGCCGAGGTCGCGTCCGAGTTGTGTAGCGATGCGGCTGAGGCCGACCCCCATGTTGGTGCTCCACAGTGCGCTGAAGCGACGGCCGAACTCGGGGTCGCCCATCGCTGCCGGGAAGCCGGGCTCGACGTGGTGGCCCAGTGACTCCAGCAGAGTTGCCGCGTTGCGAGCAGCGAGCGCGCACTGCTCGTGTACCGGCCCGCCGAACGGGTGATGGTCGAGCAGGCCAATACGCAGCCGACCGGGGTCGACACCGAGTTCCTGCAGGTACGGCCGCGCTGGTGGAGCGGCGATCACGGTGTCGCCGACGCCCGGCCCGCGCACCGCGTCGAGCAGGGCGGCGGTGTCGCGAACGCTGCGGCTGACGCACAACTCGACGCCCAAGTTGCTCTCGTCTCGGTACGGCCCAAGCGTGATGCGGCCCTGGGTTGGCTTCAGACCGACAAGACCGCACGCCGACGCGGGAATGCGAATGCTGCCGCCACCATCGCTGGCATGCGCAATCGGCACCATGCCAGCTGCGACGGCCGCGGCGGCCCCGCCACTTGAACCACCGGGCGAGTGGTCGGTGTTCCACGGGTTTCGGGTGGCCCCCCACGCCGTTGGCTCGGTGCACGGCAAGCTGCCGAACTCAGGGCTGTTGGTGCGTCCTGCGATCACAAAGCCAGCGGCTCGGAAGCGGCTGACCAACGTGGTGTCGGTGGCCGAGACGGGCAATGCGTCCTTCAGCGCCTGGTTGCCGTTGGTCAGCGTTTGGCCGGCGAAATGCGCCCACAGATCCTTCAGCAGCGTGGGCACGCCGCGGAATGGTCCATCGGGCAGTTCGCCAGCGGCGGTCGCGCGAGCGTCATCGAACCAGCGGATGATCACGGCGTTCAGAGACGGGTCGATTGCCTCGATTCGTTCGATCGCGGCATCCAGAAGTTCCAGCGGCGTTGCTTCGCCGCGCTCGACAAGGGCGGCCTGATCGGTCGCGTCGAGCCAGCGTGTGTCAGCTGCGAGTGAAGTCATCGCGCCTGTGTAGCACTTGTTCAGTAGCTTGAGAAGAGTTGTGTCGACGCCTGAGCTCGTTTCCCCCACACCGATGACCACCAAGGAAGTACTTCGCTTCGGCGGTGTGCGGGCGCTGCTCATCTCCAACGGTGTGCTGTTCACCGGCGTGTCGCTGCAGGCCGCGGCGTTGGGCCTGCAGGCGTACGGCATCAGTGGCCGCGCTGCCGACCTCGGGTGGATCGGTCTCGCCGAGTTCCTGCCAGCCGTGTTGCTGGTGTTGGTCACTGGCACGGTGGCCGACAAGTTCAACCGCAAGCGGGTCGCCGTCATTGCCATCAGTGGCGAGGTGGCCTGCGGTATCGCCCTCACTGCGTATGCGTTG
>JANOYI010000073.1:0-34949 GCA_031428795.1 Ilumatobacteraceae bacterium
AAGGTGCTGCTGTTCGTCAGCCCGGACAACCCCAGCGGCGCCATCTACTCGCCCGCTGAGGTGGAGGCCATCGGCCGCTGGGCGGTGGAGAAGGGCGTGTGGGTGCTGACCGACGAGATCTACGAGCACCTCGTCTACGGCGACAACACGTTCGTCAGCATGCCCACGGTTGTCCCCGAGCTGGCCAACCAGTGCATCATCGTCAACGGCGTCGCCAAGACGTATGCGATGACCGGGTGGCGCGTCGGCTGGATGATCGGGCCGTCCGATGTGATGAAGGCCGCCATCAACTACCAGTCGCACAGCACATCGAACGTCACCAACGTTGCCCAACTCGCCGCGCTGGAGGCGGTCAGTGGCGACCTCTCAGCGGTTGCGATGATGCGTGATGCTTTCGCTCGTCGCGCGGTCACCATGCACCGAATGATCAACGAGATTCCGGGCGTCAACGCGATCGTGCCCCAGGGCGCGTTCTACTGCTACCCCAACTTTTCGTCGCTTCTCGGCCGTCCGCTGGGGCCGAATGGCACCGTCTCGGCCAACACGCTGGAACTGGCCGACGCCATCCTCGGCGAGGCCAAGGTCGCCTTCGTTCCCGGCGAGGCCTTCGGCACGCCGGGCTATGCTCGCTTCAGTTTTGCGATGGCCGACGCCGACATGGAAGAGGGAATCCGCCGCATCCAGCAGTGGGTGACGGCGTAGCGTCACTGGGGTGACTACGGCGTCTGAGTTTGACTTCGAGTCCGTTTCGCTCGAATGGCTGCAGACAAAGCCGGGCGCGAAGTGGAACCGCACGCCTCACGCGATAGCAGCGTGGGTTGCCGACATGGACTTCGCCCCGCCGCCTGTAGTCGTCGACGCGGTTCAGCGCGTCATCGCCGCCGGCGACTTCGGTTACCCGGACTGGCGCAAGCCCACCGGCGGCACAGCTGCGACCGACGTGTTCATCGAACGCTGTGCACAGCGCTACGACTGGCACATCGACGAGCCGGACACGATGGAGCTCAACGACGTCGTACAGAGCATTCAGATTGTGCTGTATCTGTGCACGAAACTGGGCGACCGAGTGGTGGTGCACACTCCGACGTATCCACCCTTTCTGCACAGCGTGGAGGACGAAGGCCGGGTGGTCGTGCCGGTGCCGGCGCAGCGATCCGAGTCGTCGCCCACGGGCTGGATGTTCGACTACGACGCGCTCGACGTCACATTGACGGAATCGCCGGCGAAAGTGCTGCTGCTGTGCCACCCTCACAACCCCACAGGGCACGTGTTCGACGGCGCTGAGCTGCGAGCGCTGGCTGCGCTGGCCGAGCGCCACAACCTCCTCATCATCTCCGACGAGATTCACGCGGATCTCACCTTCGGGTCGGTCGCTCACCAACCGATGGACCTGTTCGCTCCCGGTCGGACGGTCACGATCCACGCGCCATCGAAAGCGTTCAATCTGGCGGCGCTGCGGTTCGCGGTCATTCACATTGACGCACCGATGGTGAGCGCGGCACTGAAGGCAGCACCCGCGCACCTCTTCGGGGCGACCAACCTGATGGGCGCGACGGCTGCTGAGGCCGCCTGGCGCGACGGCGACGAATGGTTGGCAGCCGTTGTCGCTCACCTTGATCGCCAGCGCGTACTTCTGGGGGCACTGCTGGCCGAGCACCTTCCAACGGTGGGCTACGTGCCGCCTGCGGCGACCTATCTGGCGTGGCTGGACTGCCGATCACTGGGGTTGGGTGTCAACCCGTCAGGGACCTTTCTGGAGCGCGGCGTGCGACTGACCGAAGGCCCCAACTTCGGCGTGGAGGGCACCGGTTTTGCTCGTCTGAACTTCGCCACTTCGTCAACGGTGCTGCGCGAGATCGTTCGGCGAATGGCTGCGGTGTAGATCCGACTACGCAGCTGCTGCCGCCAGCCTGGGACTGGCTGTCGGGCGGGTCCGCGAGGCGACGACGCCGAGAGCGGCAATGCCCAGTACGAACACGACAACGTTGATGCCGAACAGCAGCCGGGCCTCGTCGTGTACCTGGATGCACGGTGCTCGCGGCAATCCCCATTCCGGTTCGATGTCGTCAGGTGTGACGATGGTTGGCATCATCGCTGCGCTCATCGGACTGCCGTCGAACAGCGTGTTGCACTGCACGGTCGCAACAACGACTTTGCCCTCGGCGTCTTTGCCGATGGGAACTGAATCGCTGAGCGGGCGCGATGCCCAGATGACGGTCACCGCAAACCAAGCAACGAGACCAAGCGTGACACCCAGCAAGATTCGAGTGCGCCGCGTCATGTGCCCAGCCTAGCGATGGCACCCATCGACCCGAGGTTGTCAGCGCCGCTGTGTACCACCGATGCTCCACTTGCACGGGCGTGCGCCGAGCAGCTGTTGTGCGCCGTCAGCGGTGCAGCGCGAGCGCGCTGAGCACCACGAGGCAGAGGCATTCGGCTACCTGCTCAGCCGCGCCGAGCACGTCACCGCTGATCCCGCCGATCTTGCGGCGAGCCAGCAGGCCGGTGGCCGCCGCGGCAACCAGTGCTGCGCCAGCGAGTGGCGCGACCCACCAGCCGACGGCCGCTGTGGTGATGACCAGCCCGGCCATGCATCCGACGACTGCCCTGAGTTGCGTGGTGCTTCGGCCGTAGTCGGCACCGAGCCCGGTGTTGGTTGCCAGCTTCATCGAGCCAGCCATCCCAACGGCACCAACTCGAGCCATCGTGTGCGCCGCGACGGCTGCGGTGAACATGTCCAGCGGGCCGGGCAGCGCTCCGAGCGAAATGACGCGAAGGACGATCGATGCGCAGATCGCCGCCACGCCGTATGTGCCGTGTCGACTGTCCTTGAGAATCTCCAAACGCCGCTCGACGGTCCACCCGCCACCGAAGGCGTCGGCGACATCGCCGAGCCCGTCCTCGTGAAATGCGCCAGTGATGAGCAGTCCGATCGCGATTGCCACTGCGGCAGCGACGAGTGGCGACGTGAGATGCCACATGCCGGCCGCGACGCCTCCAACTGCAACACCGATCAGCGCCCCGGCGACCGGGAACCAGGCCACAGTCTTCGAGAGCGACGGCTCGCGGCGCAGCCGAATCGGCACGCGGGTCAGAAATTGCAGAGCTGCCAGCAGGCTCACCGCAACAGATCCCAGGCGTTTTCGAGACGAATCGCGCGGCCAGCAACCATCAGCAACGACGTGTCGGCCGCAGCCGCCACCAACTGGTTCAGCCGACCGAGTTCGTCTCGGTACTCGCGACCCAGCGGCGTGTCCGGGTGGATGCCCATTCCGACTTCGTTGCTGACGACGACTACCGGCGAAGTGGTCGCTGCGCGCTCGCGCAGCGCCGCCACCATGTCATGCCCGCACTGCGCACGACGCTGTGGATCGATGACGTGGACGAAGAGATTGGCCACCCACACGGTGAGGCAATCAACGATGACGAAGGCGTCTGGCGGAGCATCGGTGATTGCAGCGGCCAGTTCGACGGGCACCTCGGCGGTGCTCCACGACGGTGGTCGCTCGGCGCGATGACGATCGATCCGGTCCCGGAGATCGTCGTCGATTGCTTCGGCCGTGGCGATGAAGTGGACCGCCCCACCGTGATGCTCACCGAGTTGCACGGCGAGAGTGCTCTTACCACTACGCGCCCCTCCGACGAGGAATGTGAACGCGCCGCCGGCCATCAGAAATCGATGCCACGCTTGGCGGTGATACCCGCCTGGTACGCATGCTTGATTTCGCGCATCTCAGTCACCGTGTCAGCCACGGCGATGATCTCCGGGGCAGCGTCGCGACCGGTGAGCACCAGGTTGACGTGGCTGGGGCGATTCGTAACTGCGGCCACAATTTCCTCCGTGGGGACCCAGCCCCAGGTGCTCAGGTACGTCACTTCGTCGAGGATGACCAGGTTGTAGTCGCCGCTGGCAATGAGTGCCGAGGCTTGCGCCCAGGCGCTTTGGGCAAGCGCGATGTCGGCCGACGGGTCATCCGAATCCCATGTGAAGCCGCCACCCAGGGCGTGCCATTCGACGCCGAGCTGACGACCGATCTTCTCCTCGCCGACCTTCCAATCGCTGCCCTTGATGAACTGGACGACCGCCACCTTCCAGTCGCGAGCGACGGCACGCAGCATGACCCCAAACGCCGCCGAGCTCTTGCCTTTGCCGTTGCCCGTGTTGACCAATACCAACGACGGCGCGACGCGTAGACCGTCCGGCCGCGGGTCGTCGACTAGTGGCTGCGTCGTGTCATTGGGCGTCTCGTCGGCTGTCATGGAGTTGGGAGCATAGGACGATCTGCGCTACTGTTGCCCGGTCTTGCCGCACCATCGGCCGGACGCACGGCTTGCAGCGAAGCCCGGTGAGAACCCGGCACTGTCCCGCAACGGTGGTTCGTGGTTTCACGTTGAAGCCCACGACGAGTCCGGTCGCCTCCTGTCGTGCGCGTTACTCACCCTCGAGGCAAGGGCGGTTCGCGGTGGCGTCAGCCGCCGGTTCCCAGCTTGTCCTCCTGAACCGGAGGACTCAGTCCTCCGGAGAAACGGAGGATTGATCCATGAAACGGTTCAGTTCCATTGCCGCTCTGACGGCACTCTTGCTCACCGCTGCCGCGTGCGGCGATGATTCCACATCCACGTCCACCGACAGCGTCCAGCAGGTCGATACGACGGCCGCCGAAACGACGGTTGCCCCAGTTGCCGACACGACTGCCGACACGACTGCGGCGGGCGAGCTGCCGATTGCGATCATCAGCTTGTCGCCGACGCACACCGAGATGCTGTTCGCCATCGGTGCCGCCGACCAGATCATCGCCGTCGATGACCAGAGCAACTTCCCGGCCGAGGCGTTGGACAAGCCACACGAGCTGTCAGGGTTCGAGCCAAACATCGAAGCCATCGCCGCGCTCAAGCCCGACCTGGTCGTGATGGCCGATGATGGCGTCGACCTCACCGGGCAGCTGGGCAAGCTGGGCATTCCCGTGTGGTCGGGCCCGGCACCGGCGACGTTCGACGACGTCTACGAGCAGATCGAGCAGCTCGGCGCGGCCACTGGCCACATCGGCGAAGCCGCCGAGCTGGTGGGTCAGATGCAGACCGACATCGAGGCAGCCATTGCGGCCGCCCCCGTTCTGGCCGAGCCGGCCAGCTTTTACCACGAGCTCGACCCGACGCTCTACAGCGTCACCAGCAACACCTTCATCGGTCAGGTCTATGGCCTGTTCGGCCTGGTCAACCTGGCAGACGGTGTCGAGGAGGGCAACGACTACCCTCAGCTCAACGCCGAGTTCATCATTCAGGCCAACCCCGACTTGATCTTCCTGGCGGACAGCAAGTGCTGCGGCGAATCGCCCGAGACGGTAGCCGCCCGCGACGGCTGGGGCGCCACCAACGCGGTCATCAACGGCAATGTCATTGCCGTCGACGACGACATTGCCTCCCGCTGGGGGCCACGCCTGGTGGAGTTCATCAAGGCAGTGTCGACGGCGTTGTCAAAGGTTCCGGCACAGGCCTAATTGACATGTCGCAGGTTCGGGTCGATCAGAACGCCTCGCGGCGGTGGTGGTTGCCAGCAGCACTCGTACTGTTGGTGCTTGCTGTCGTCCTCGGCGCGATGGTCGGCCCGGCCGGCGGCATCTCGTCTGCCAACTGGAACATCATCTGGAATATCCGACTACCTCGCGTTGCGTTGGCGGGGTTGGTTGGTGCGATGCTCTCGCTCGCTGGAGCCAGCTATCAGGGCGTGTTCCGCAATCCGCTCGTCGACCCGTACCTACTGGGCGCTGCTGCGGGGGCTGGCCTCGGTGCGACCCTCGTGTTCATCTACGGTCGGGTCAGCACGGTCGGTTGGCTGGTCGATCCGCTGCCGCTTGCCGCATTCGTCGGCGCCCTACTGGCGGTCTTGGTGACCTACACGGTCGGGGCCTCCTTCGGCGGCAGCAGCCTCACTCTCGTGTTAGCAGGCGTCGCAGTTGCGGCGCTGGCCACCGCCGTGCAGCAGTACCTGCTGCTGCGCCATAGCGAGGTGATCAAGGAGGTCTACTCCTGGATCAGCGGTCGAGTCAGCACGGCGACGTGGAACGACGTCAGGCTGGTGTTGCCGTACGTCATCGTGTGCTCGACGGTGCTGCTGGTGCACCGCCGACATCTTGACGTCTTTCGAGTCGGCGATGAGGAAGCAGCTACCCTCGGCTCGCAGGTTCGCCGCGTGCGGTTGGTGGTTGTCATCGCCGCCACCTTGGGCACTGCGGCGGTTGTGAGCGTCAGTGGGCTGATCGGCTTCGTGGGCATCATGGTGCCGCACCTCGTGCGCTTGGTGGCTGGCTCGTCGTATCGGCTGGTGCTGCCGCTCAGCATCGTGGTCGGGGCTGCCTTCCTGATTCTGGCCGATATCCCCGGCCGCATCCTTGAGCAGGGCAGCGAAACACCAATTGGCGTCGTCACCGCTCTCGTCGGGGCGCCGATGTTCATCTTCGTGTTGCGTAGTCGCCGGGTGCCGACGTGAGCTCCATCGGGTTCGAGTGCCTCAACGTTCGATATGGCGAGCAAGAGGCTGTGTACGGCTTCACAGACCAGGTTCGCCCGGGCGAATGGTTGTGTCTGATCGGCCCCAACGGCGCTGGCAAGTCCAGCGTCCTCCGGGCGGTCGCCGGCCTCGTCCCGTACCGCGGGACAGTGATGGTCGACGGAGCCTCACTGGCCAGCCGCTCGCCTCGTCGGCGGGCGATGTTGGTGGCCTACGTGCCGCAAACACCGCTGATGCCCGACGACATGACCGGCCTGGAGTACGTGCTGCTGGGTCGCAATCCCTACATCGGCTACTTCGGCAGCGAGACGAAACACGACCGGTCGCTGGTCGCAGAAGTGCTGCAGCGCCTCGACCTTGTCGACTTCGCACACAGACGCCTGGGCACACTCAGCGGTGGCGAACGGCAACGTCTGGTCATCGCCCGAGCGGTTGCACAGGAGGCACCGATCCTGTTGCTCGACGAGCCGACCAGCGCGCTCGACATCGGTCACCAGCAGCAAGCGCTCGAACTCGTCGATCGCCTCCGCCGCGAGCAGGGTCTCACGGTGGTGTCGGCCATGCACGATCTCACGCTGGCTGGGCTGTACGCCGACCGACTGGCGCTGCTGCATCAGGGCCACGTGGTGGCCACCGGCGACGCGGCCCACGTGCTGCGGCCAGAGACACTCAGCGAATTTTACGGCGTCAGTGTCAGTGTGCACCACGAGCCCGACGGCACCGTCGTGGTCGTGCCCCGCCGTGCTCCGGCACCCTGAAGCACTAGCCGAAGCTGTCAGCCTTCGGAGGGTGGGAACCAACTGTCGCCGCAGAGGATGCGGTCGGCTTCGGCTGGCCCCCATGAGCCCCGGAAGTACGGGTTCACCGGGCCGGGATTGTCCAGCGCTGGCTGCACGACGCGCCACGTCTGCTCCACGATGTCCTCTCGAGCGAATCGGCGCGGCAACCCGTCGAGGGCATCGTCCAGTAGCCGTTCGTACGCCTCGCGGCGAACACCTAACGCAGCAGCGAAGTCGACTGCGACGTCCACGTTCTGGCTGTCCAAATGCGGTCCGGGCGTCTTGGCCTGCAGCGTGAAGGTGACGCCATCGTGCTTGCCGAGGCGGAAGCGCACCAGGTTGCGGGCGGGCTTGGGGCCGCCAGCCTCGTCGAACAACAGGCTGGGCGGCTCGCGAAACTCGACCACGACTTCGGTCGCGTTGCCTGCCAACGCCTTGCCACAACGGACGTACCAGGGCACGCCGGCCCAGCGCCACGAATCGATCTCCAATCGGGCCGCCACGAACGTCTCCACTTGCGAGTCGGGGGCGACACCCGGCTCGTCGCGGTAGCCCACGTATTGACCGCGCACGAGGGCTGATGGCTCGATCGGGCGCATGGCCGCGAAGACCTTGGCCTTCTCGTCCTGCAGGAAGCTGCTTTCCGGGCCGGCCGGCGGCTCCATCGCTACCAGTGCGAGTACCTGCAGGAGGTGGTTCTGCAGAATGTCGCGGATGGTGCCGACGCCGTCGTAGAAGCTGCCGCGACCCTCGACGCCAATGGTCTCGCTCATCGTGATCTGCACGCTGCGTACGTAGTTGCGGTTCCACACCGGCTCGAGCAGCGTGTTGCTGAAGCGGAACACCAGAAGGTCCTCCACGCTCTCCTTGCCGAGGTAGTGGTCGATGCGGAAGATTCGCTCCTCGGGGAACACGGAGTGCAGCGTGTCGTTCAGTTCCTTGGCGCTGGCAACATCGCGACCGAAGGGCTTCTCGACAACGATGCGACCGCGCTCATTGAGCCCGACCGATGCCAACGACTGGGCGACGGTGGGGAACATCGACGGTGGGATGGCCATGTAGAACACGGCGTGCTTGCTCTTGTGCCTGTCCAGTGTTTCGGCCAGGCTGCTCCACGTCTTGGGGTCGGTGTAGTCGCCTTGAACCAAGTCCAGGCGGGCCATGAGGGCTTCGATGACGACTGCCTTCGCATCCGGGTTGGCGGCGAGAATGGAGTCGTGAGCGTGCTGGCGGAACCCGTCGTCGGTCCAGTCGCTGCGCGCAACACCGATGACCGGGACGTCGAGGTGGCCGTCGTCCTCCATGCGGTAGAGCGCTGGAAAGAGTTTTCGCTTGCTGAGGTCGCCGGTGGCGCCGAACAACACCAGAGCATCGGCCGGCGGTTGGCTGGGAGCGATGCTCACTTGGCGGTGCCCTTGGGCGAAGTGGTCTTGACTTCATGGTGCCCTCCGAAGCCGGCGCGCATCGCGGACAGCACCTTGTGCGCGACATCGCCGCGACCACGCGAGTAGAACCGATCCCACAGTG
Organism: Ilumatobacteraceae bacterium; assembly: GCA_031428795.1. Taxonomy (GTDB): domain Bacteria; phylum Actinomycetota; class Acidimicrobiia; order Acidimicrobiales; family Ilumatobacteraceae; genus UBA668. The sequence goes on from JANOYI010000073.1 coordinate 8,815, forward strand.
AAGCGGCCAGGGTGGGTACCGGCACACCCTCATCGACAGCCGCGTGGATGGTCCAACGACCTTCGCCGCTATCGCTGACCCGACCTTCGAAGGCATCGAGCTGCGGGTCCTTGTGGAACGCCTGGGCGGTGAGGTCGAGCAACCAACTGCTGACCACGCTTCCGCGGCGCCACAGCTCGGTGACGGCTGCGAGGTCGATGTCGTAGCGGTAGTACTCGGGGTGGCTGAGAGGCGCCGTCTCCGCGTCTTTCGCGTGTGATTCGCTGCCGATGTTGGCCTTCGCGAGCACGTTGAGGCCCTCCGCGTAGGCCGCCATCAGCCCGTACTCGATGCCGTTGTGTACCATCTTCACGAAGTGACCAGCGCCGACCGGGCCGCAGTGCAACCAGCCGCGTTCCTCGGTACCAATGGCACCTTCGCGGCCCTCTGTGCGGTCCGCCGCGTCCATCCCGGGAGCCAACGCTTCGAACACAGACGACAGCTGCTGCACCGACTCGACGGGGCCGCCGACCATCAGGCAGTAGCCGCGCTCGAGACCGAACACGCCGCCGCTGGTGCCAACGTCGACGTAGTTGATGCCCTTAGCGGCGAGGGGTGCGGCGCGGTCGACGTCGTCTCGGTACCATGAGTTGCCACCGTCGATAATCGTGTCGCCGGGGGAGAGCAGCGGCTCGAACTTGGCGATGGTGTCGGCGACGTAGGCCGCCGGAACCATCAGCCAGATGTGGCGCGGCGCAGTCAGGGCGTCGACGACTTCCTGCGGTGTGCGTGCACCGCGGACGCCCTCTGCCGCCATGGCAGCCACGGCCGACTCGGTGAGGTCGTAGGCGATGCACTCGTGACCCGAACGCTGTAGCCGACGGACCATGTTGGCGCCCATGCGCCCCAAACCAACCATTGCTATCTGCATCTGCACAACGTAACCAGCTTCGCCGCCGGTCGCGGTTCGTAGGTACTCTGAGCTGCGTGACTGGGCTGACCAACGATGTTCGACGTGACCTTCGAGGCGCTGCACTCGCCCACGAACGATTGGTGGTCGGCCTGGCGGGGCTCACTGACGACGACGCGCGCCGGCCGTCACTCTTGCCTGACTGGACAATTGCTCACACCCTCACGCACATTGCGCGTAACGCCGACAGTCATGTGCTGATGCTGGAGGCCGCCTCCGGAGGTGAGATCGGTGCGCAGTACCCGGGCGGTATGGAGCAACGCAATGCCGACATCGAGGCCGGGGCCGGTCGTTCGGCCGCAGAACTCGTTGCCGATGTCGCCGACTCGAACTCACGGTTGGAGGACGCCTGGCTGGCGATGACCGACGCGGGTTGGGAGGGCGAGGGCAACAGCGTGTTCGGTCCCGTTCCCATCAACGACTTGCCGTTCCGTCGCTGGCGAGAGACCGTGGTGCATCACGCCGACCTGGGTCTCGTGTACGGCTGGCGCGAGTGGCCGGCCGACTACGTGCGCGTGGAGCTGACCCGGCGAACGATGGAATGGGCCAGCCGCAAGCCGATGGGGCTCACCACGCTGCCACCGATTGCTCTCGCCCTCAGCGAGCACGAACGAGTTGCGTGGCTCCTTGGGCGCGCGACCGTCGACGGGCTCGACGCAGCGGGCATCTTCTGATGCGGCTCGGTCGCGTGCGTCTCTTTGTCGCGCTTGTCTGCGTCGCCACTGTGCTGGGCGGGACGTCACGCCATGCGTCCGCCCATGCCGAGCTCGAAGCCAGCAACCCGTCTGCCAACAGCGTCTTGGAAGTTGACCCGGCAGCGATTGTCCTCGACTTTGACGAAGCGATCGAAACTCCGCTGACCAGCGTTGCGCTCTACGACGGGGAAGGGGCATCGTTCCCGCTCGGGCCGCCGGCTGCTGGTGCGGACGACACAGTCGTGCAGGTACTCCTCGACGGCGACTCGTTGGTGGACGGTGTGTATGCGGTGATCTGGCGCGTCACCTCCGCCGACGGTCACGTGATCGATGGCGCCTTCAGCTTCCAGGTGGGCGTCGCCGCTGCGGGCAGCGGCCAGGAACTGATCGATCAGGTCCGCAGCGGTTCGAGGGCCGACTCTACGGTGAACTGGTGGTACGGCGTCTCTCGCTTCCTTTCGATGATTGGCGCGATCACCCTCATCGGTGCCGGTTGGTGGCTGGTCGGTGGGCCGCCTGAGATTCTTCGGCGACGACGCTCGCGATGGGTGACGGTTGCGTGTTGGTTTGCGCTGCTGGTCGGCTCGGCCGCAACCTTCGCGCTGTTTTCGGCGCAGGCAATCGCAGGCTCCGTGAGTGAAGCCTTCGACACGGATCGTTGGGGTGATATCGCCACGACACAGACCGGTCGCATGGTGCTGCTGCGCGTCGTGTTGGCCCTTGGGTTTGGTGTGCTGCTCGCCCTCCGGCGCCACCGTTCTCAAGCATGGTGGCGAGGCGCCGCAGTCGCCGGCGGGCTACTGACGCTGTTCACCTTTTCCGCAGCGGGGCACGCCAACGCCCAAACTCCGGCCGCCTTGTGGGTCAGTGTCGATCTCTTGCATCTGGTCGCGATCACGGTGTGGATTGGCGGACTATTGGCGCTGTGCCTCGCACACTCGGAGACGTTCGAACAGCCCGCTGGTGATCGAATGGCTCGCCAGTTCTCGCTGGCTGCGTCCATTTGCGTGCCCGTCATTGTTGCCACCGGGGTAGCGCAGACGTTGAAACTTGCCGGCGGCCTGGACGATGTCACTGCAACGGACTGGGGTCGGCTGTTGCTCGTCAAGCTCACCGTCGTGGTGGCATTGCTCGCGATCGCGGGCGTCTCGCGCTGGTTGTTGCGTCACGACGGCGCACGATCGATTCGACGCACCGTGATCGCCGAGTTCGCGATTGGAGTCGTGGTGGTCGGCCTTGCGGCGGGAATGGTTGCGCTGCCGCCGGTGGCGCCGACGATCTCGAAGCCGTTCGAGACGCAGCTGACGAGCGCCGGAGTCATTGCGGTGTTCTCGCTAGGGCCTGGCAGCGTCGGCGCCAACGAAGTTCACGTCACCGTCACTCCTCCGGGTGGGTCCATCACTCCGGTGGTCGCAGTCACGGCCCGCGTCTCGTTGCCAGCGGAAGGCATCCCGGTTTCGCCGGTCACGCTGGTGCAGGACGGAGCCAACCACTACAGCGGCTCGGTCACTCTGCCTCGCTCCGGCGACTGGACCTTCGAGCTGATGATCCAAATCACCGATTCGGACTCCGTGCTCCTGAAGACAACCGTCCCGATTCCCTAACGAGACTCTCGCGACCCGACGAAGTGCGAAGTGACGCGCTTCCCAGACTGTGAGGCAGATGGCGGTGACAAGAGCGCGTCACTTCGGCCGCGAGCCCGATCCCGTGAGCCTGACAAGCCGACCGGGTCGGGGAAGTGACGCGCTCTTGGGCCTGTGATCCAGCTGGCTGCGCGACAAGCGCGTCACTTCGGCGAGCTGCCCTGCCTTACGTGTGCGTCAGCTCGGCGCAGTGTTCGTCGGACTGGCCCCGACTGATGAAGTTGTCGGCGACGTTGAGTGCAGCACCGCCCAATTCGGCTGGCAGATTGTCCGCCCACCGCTCCAGGTCGTCGCGATAATCGGCGCTTGGGCAACCCTCTGCCGTGTTGTTGGTGTTGGTGGTGGTGGTGGTGGGCAGCGGCGGCGGCGTGGCATCACTATTGATTCGTCCCGCCTCCTGCCAGGAGTGGAACAGTGACGTCACCATCACCGAGGCGGTGACGGTGAGGGCCATGTCCATCGAGAACTCGCCGTCGTGGCGTACAGCGTCCGCATTCGGCCCGAAGAAGTGGACAGCAAGCTGCTCCTCCAGCGTGCTCACACCTGTCCCAGCGACGGCCTCTGCCGCTGCGCCGCCCGGGACGAGACTGGTTGTGGCATCCAGCACGGTCCAGGTGAGGTCCCAGAGGACGTTGGACTGGCCGTTCCTGTCGTCGATGTGCTCGTTGACGACCAACTGGCCGAGCAGATTCAGCAGGCCGCCGACTTGCCGTGACAGCTGCACAGCCTCGTCGTCGTTGGACGAGGTGGCCAGGGTGTGTGCGAAACCATCAGCGATGCGGTGGCTCGCGGCGACGAGTGCGTGCAGCGACTCTTCGTCGTCGAGTGCGACGGCAAGTAGTCGGGCTTTGGTTCGGTTGTTCGCGGCCCACTCCTCATTGGCACCGGTGAACTGCAGCAGCCACGGCGCAACGAGTTCGCCGAGGAACGGTCCGTAGTCGCCGGGGTAGCCGTCGGTGTCGAGACTCGTTGCATAAGGGTTGGTCTCGAAGTAGTCGAGTATCGACAGCACGCTGCGACCCGCTGCGGCCGACGACGTGTGGGCCGGGTCGGTGCCGGTGCGAGCGATCTGATGTCCGATGATCGGGTCGGCGAGCGTCGCGAACAGCAACGCCGGACGGTCGACGATGAGCGCGAGGAACGCGGTGCTGGCGGCGGAGCTGCACGCAATGTCCTGGAGTAGAAGATCGGCAGCGTTCGGACCGAAGGCCACCTCGAGGTCGATGGAGGTTCCGAAGGTTTCCTTGGCGTCCAGCCAGTCGTGCAATAGGTCGTTGGCGACCGTCGCCATCGCGATCGGGTCGAGCTGCAGCGCGTGCAGCATCAACGCCTGCACGTACCGGTCGCGATTGTCCATCGGAGGTAACAGATCGGTGATCGAGGCAGCGGTGCCGGCGCGCAGCGTGGCAACCGGCAGCCTCGTCATCCAGATCGCCATCAGTCCGTCGAACACCGGGTCGATATCGCCAGCAAAGGTTGTGCCGGCATAGTCGCGGTCGTACGAGTAGGCCCGTTGCTGTGCGAGCACGTACGGCAGCACATCCCAGTTGTGAAAGTTGGCGAGGAACTCTTCGCTCAGCGCGGGGTCGCGTGCGATGACGTCGAACTGTTGCGCCAGCCACGCCAACTGCTCTGGGTCGTCGGCCAACGCCACGGGGCCGACGCTGTTGAGCATCGCCCCCAGCGCCCGCGCTTCCTCGACCGTGACGATCGCAGTGTCGTCCGCAAGCGGGTCGTGGTGCACAGACCAGCCGTACCCGTCGGCCATGACTCGAATCAACGACTGATCGAGCGAGTTCAAACCCAGGACCTTACGAAGGCGTCCCGACAGCGGGTCATTGTCGAGCAGCCGACCGACCAACGGCAGCCACGTTGCGTCGAGCTGCTCCACAGTGCTGCGAACGATCCGCATCGCATCCGCCGCTGCCGGATCTGTGCACCGCACCATGCGCAGTTCGATCGATGCCTCGGCCAGTTTCTGACGGAGTCGACCGACTCGCTCAGGGTCGTACGCCAGCAGGGCCATCAGCGTGGCACCGCGAGAGCGGCGGCTCGGGCATCCAGTTCGTCGGCGGAGCGGAGCAACCGTCGGCTCTCGACCAGCAGCGCGTCGGACTGCTGCAGGATCGCAGCACGTCGCTGCCGGAGGTCGTCAGCGCACGCCCGCGGCGACGGCCCGACCCACGTGTCCGGTCCCGCGAATCGATACAGGTCAAGCGCGTATAGGCGTTGCAGCTGCCGGGCAACAGAGGCGAGCACGATCGCCCGTTGACGCAAACGTGAGGCGGCAGTCGAAGTAGGCATCTCACCAGTACTGGGCACGGTGAGTTCGACAAATCGGCAAAATAAATCCCGACCTGACTGAGGTTCGTGTCCGTGTCAGCATTGCGCGATGCAGGCGAGGGTCAATCACCGACATGTCGGCACTCGTCCTGGGATCACGTCGCTGATGCTCACGATCTCCGCCTTCGCGATGGTTGTCGGCTGCTCCGACGAGCAACGACCTTCGCCGAATGGCGACGCCGCGACTGAGACAACAACGACCGCTGCAACCGTCGCCGCAGTCAACGCGCTCCCAACGCGTTGTGGCGAGCCAATGAAACCTATGGCTGGCCTTCACTACATCATGTTTGCGGACATGCTGCGCCGAAATGCATCGTTGGTCGGGATCCGAGTGGAGCGCGTGTCGTGGGAACCCGACCCTGACTCCACTCTCAGCTGGCAACCCGGGTACATCGAGATCACCGCCACTGTCACCTCGGACGGTTCAACGATTGACGTGCGGGCCCCGACCAGATGTGAAGGAGCCAAGGCGGCGGCAGCGACCCTGCGAGTCGGGGCGGAGGTGACGATCCTCCTGAAACCTGCGAGCGACCTCGAGATTGGCGATGGTCACAGCGAACCGATCGTGCACATGGCCTGGGCTGCTGATGACTGGTCGCAGCCCGTGTTCGAGCCGGTGCATGGCATGGATGAGTTCGAGCGGTTCGCGGAGTCTCGCAAGGAGGAGCCCCTGGACACCGTTCGTGCACTGCTCGTGTCGCCCAACGAGGTGTACAGCGAATTTGCTGACTTCGATCAGGGGTAGCTGTCAACCATCAAAGTGAGCGGACCACGAGGTGGTGGGGGAGTTGGGTGGCTTGGTCGATGAAGCCGTCGCCGTCCACCTCGAAACCGTTGCGGACGTAGAACGCCAGTGCGGCGTCTCTGGCTCTGGCCCAGATCATCGTCACGCCAGCGGCTGAGTATCGCTCGCAGCCGGCGTTGAGCAGCAGCGCGCCGATGCCGGTGCCCTGCACGGAGTGCGCGGTGGCCATGCCGCGCAGCTGGACCGCGGGTTGACCGTTGTGTTCCCGTGGAATCCAGCTGGACGTGGCGACCAGGTCGCCGTCCAAGCAAACACCGAGATGGAGGGCACCGGGCCATGTGTCCTCCGGGAACACGACTTCCTTCGTCGGGGTGTCGGCGCGCAATACCGCCAGACGCAATGGATGGGTCTCCTCCGGGGTGAGCTCGACAATCTCGGTCGCACTCATGCGGGCACGTCGATGGCCGCGCCGTCGGCGGCGGCGGAGGCGTACATCGCGTCGACGATTTGATGTGCTCGCACGGCTGTGAACAGGTCTGGTGTTGCGGCTCGACCCTCTTGGATGGCGCGGATGAACTCGCCGTCGGGGTTGTCGCTGCCGTCGCGCATTGGTGTTACTGCGGCGACAAGCTCGTCGTGGCTGAGCGAGCCGCCCGAACCGTCGGCGTCGGTCCAGCTGACTGGGCCGAACCAGTCGTCGCCTTCGATGACGATGTGGCGGCGCTCGCAAAAGATCTCCACTCGACGCAGGCTGGGCCTCGCGAGATTGTCGTGCCACACGCTGGTCAGTGTGCCGGTGGCTCCGTTGGCGAAACGCAAGGACGAGGTGGCGACGTCCTCGATGCCGTCGTGACCGTGAAAGTTCTCGGTGTGCGCGCTCAGTCGGCGAACCTCGCCGACCAGGTAGCGCAACATGTCGACATCGTGGATGCTGTGCTCCAGCAGAGTGCCGGCCCCGACCAACGCCTTGTCGGCGCGCCATGTACTGGCGTAGTGGCCTTGGATTGGAATGAACTGGTCGTCGCGAAAGACGACAGTCATCACGCGCCCGGCGGTTGACTCGTCGATCAGATGCTTGGCCCAGAGATACGCGGGCGAGCGGCGCAGCACGAGACCGACCTGGTGGGTAACGCCTGCCTCGTCGGCGGTGCGAGCCATTTTCAGCGCTTGATCGGTGGTGAAGGCCAGCGGCTTCTCGCAGAACACGTGCCGTCCTGCGTCGACAACCTTCGCCAGCAGGCGCTGGTGTTCGTTGGTCCAGGTGCAGATGTAGACGGCGTCGCAGCTCTCGATGACGGCGTCCTCGCTGTCGCAGCGCGTGTGACCGCTGGCGGCGGCGAAGGACGCGGCGCGCTCGGCGTTCGGGTCGTACACGCCCGCACGGACCACGACGGCGCCACTGCGCCTCAAACTCTTCGAGTGGTAGGTGGCTATCAAACCCGCCCCAAGGAAGCCGACCCGAATCGGGGCAGTACTACTTGTCGTCATGGTTGGTCAGCTTGCCAGACCCGTCACTTGGAAGCGGGATTCGCCCGGCCGCTAGAGGCGTTCGATTCGATCGGCGATGCTGGTCGCTTCGTCGAGGTCGTGGGTGACCAGTAGCGCCGTGGTGCCGGTGGAGCGCAGGAGCGCAGCGAGTTCGCTAGCCAGTCGGTCGTGCAGTTCACGATCGAGACCCGTCAGCGGCTCATCGAGCAGCAGCACAGCCGGGCGTGGTGCAAGCGACCGAGCCAACGCCACTCGCTTCGCCTCACCGCCGCTCAGTTTCGCGACGTCGTGATTTGTCAGCGAGTCGAGCCCCACAAGGTGCAGCAACTCCTGCACTCGTGCTGCAGCCTCGGAGCGCTCGACTCGGCGCATGCGCAGACCGAAGCCCACGTTTTGCGCAACGGTGAGATGCGGGAACAGTTGCTCGTCCTGAAACACCATCCCGATGTTGCGTCGGTGTGAGGGCCACTCTGTGATGTCGCAGCCGTCGAGAGACACCGACCCGCTGTCGGCGACCAGCAGGCCCGCGATCACACGGAGAAGTGTGCTCTTGCCACTGCCCGAGGGGCCGAGCAGGGCGACCACCTCGCCGCGGGCGACTTCCAGCGACACGTGATCGAGCACTGTCCGGTCGCCGAATGTGACAGTGATCTCATTCGCGGCGAGCACGAGCACCTCCCGCAGATTGGGCGGCTGTCGACGCGATACCAATGATGCAGGCCGTGGTGACCAGCAGGATGGTTGCCAATGCGAAGCCCTGTGCGCGAGGAATTTCGCCGGCTCGGCCAAGAAGGCGCGAAATCGCGATCGGCATCGTTTCGCTTCCAGCGCGGGTGAGGAACGTGGTCGCTCCGAACTCACCCAGCGAAATGGCGGCCGCCAGGCCGGCACTCGCCAGCAAGGGTCGAAGGATGCGGCGAACATCGACCGCCAGCCACGCCCGTAGCGGCGACGCACCAAGCGTCGCTGCAGCGGCATGCTGGTCGGCTGGTATCGAGCGCAGAAGTGGAAGCAGCGCGCGAATGACAAAGGGAGTCGCCACCAGCGCGTGTCCGAGAGGAATCAACCACCAGCTCGCGCGCCAGTCGAACGGTGCGGTGTCGAACGTGATCAGCATTCCCAAACCGATGGTGACAGCGGACGTACCCAATGGCAGCATCATCCCCACGTCGAGCAGAGCCCCGTGGCGACGCGCGGCAGCGATTGCGAGTGCCGCAAGCGCTCCAATCGTCACGCTGACGACGGCTGCGATGATGGCGTACTTCAAGGAGAGGGTGATCGACGCCAATGGGTCGATCCCGAGGCTGACACCCGGGCGCACCTCCGATGAACCCAGTGTGCGCCATGCGTTGGCCGACCATCGTCCCCCGAGCCGAAACGAACGGGAGGCCAACACAAGGAGGGGCACACTCATCAGCAGCGCCGTCGACACACCAGCGACGGCGATGAATCGCCGCTCGTGGCGCGCCCGCGCGAACCGGGCCGGGCCGCCGGCGCCGAACTGCAGCGAAGCCCGACGTTGCCACCGCGACGACCACCACACCACGACGCCGAGAATCAGCAGCTGCAGCAGCGACAGCACGGCCGCGCCGTCGACATCACCCAACTGGGTCGCCCGGCGAGCAATCTCGACTTCCAGCGTTGGGTTCGCTGAGCCGCCCAGCAGCTTCGCTGCGCCGAACGACGTGAAGGTGAACAGGAAGACCACAGTCGCCGCTGCCCACAACGCCGGCCGTAGCAGTGGCAGTACCACGAGTCGCAGCAGCTGGGCGGGCGACGCCCCGAGTGTGCGTGCCGCAGCCGTAAGGTCAGTCGGCAACACCGCCCACATCGCGCCGACGAGGCGGACGACGACCGCGATGTTGAAGAACACGTGGGCCACGATGACCGCCCGTGCGGTGCCGTGCCAGCCGGAAGGCAGCAGCGCGAGGAAGGCGGCGCCGACTACAACCGTCGGCAGCATGAACGGCACAGTCACCAGCGCCAACAGTGCGCCGCGGCCGCGGAAACGGAACCGAGCGAGAAGATACGCGGGTACGAAGCCGACCACTATCGTCAGCGCGGTGCTCGCGAGAGCCTGCCACAACGTGAACCACAGGACTCCGCCAAGACCGGCCGAGCCAAGCGCCTCGCTCACCGATCCCGGCTGCACCACGCGCACGAGCAGCGTCGCCAACGGCCACAGGTAGAACACGGTCAGCCCGACCGTTGGTGTCGCGGCGAGCGCGGGCACCAACCATGCGGGTCGCCGGTTCAGCGCAGCACGATCTCGGTCCACTGGTCCTGCCACTGTTGACGGTTCTCGGCGATGGTCACAGGGTCGAATGTGAACGGGTTGGTGGGAACCACCGCGAACTTGGTGAACACTTCCGGCAGCGCCACGGATGGGTTGGCCGGGTACACGAACAGTGTGAGTGGCAGTTCCTTTTGGAAGGCCTCGCTGAGCAGGAACTCCCTCAGCTGTGCTGCCTCGTCAGGATGCTTCGTGCCGCGCAGCACGCCTGCGTATTCGGTCTGACGAAAGCAAGTGGAACCGACAACTCCAGTCGGCGCATCGTCACGGGGCGGGTCAGCGAACACGACTTCTGCGGGTGGGCTACTGCCGTAGCTGACGACCAAGGGCTTGTCGCCTGCGCTGCCCGCTGCACCGCTGAAGCGCTCGTAGTAGGCGCTGTCCCACGAGTCGACAACCTCGACGCCGTTGGCGCGCAGATCGGTCCAGTACTGCTGCCAATCGTCCTCGCCTGTGTGCGCGATGGTGGCCAACAGAAAGGCCAACCCGGGTGATGAGGTCGAAGGGTTCTGCACCACGAGCAGGTCCTTGTACTCAGGCAGCAACAGGTCGTCCATCGTCGTCGGCGGGTCGATGCCATTGTCCGCGAACCACGCGATGTCGTAGTTGACGCACACGTCACCGAAGTCGACCTCGACGGGCTCTCCGTCGAAAACCCTGCCTTCGGTGGCGGCCGAGAGCAGCGTGTTGTCGACACCCCACATCACATCGCCCTCTGGATTGCCTGCGGTCAGGACGGCTTTCGTGACCATCGTTCCCGCATCACCAGCTGTGACGATGTTGACAACGATGCCGGTGTCGGCCGTAAACGCGGCGAGGGCATCGTTGAGCGGAGTGTCCTTCGTGGGAAACGAGTCGTACGTGACCAACGTGACGGCCGCCGGTGTACCCGACGTCACATCGTTGTCGCCGCACGACACCATGACAAGCGCGGCAAGGATGCCGGCTAGGAGGAGCTTCTTCATTCGTCCATCTCTCTGGGAACACTTTTTTGAATGACCGTCACGGGATCACGACTGTCAGCACGCCGCGAGCGACGGTCACCTCGGTGTGATCACTGCCTTCATTGCTGACGCCGCGGGCTTCGGTACCGCCGAACGACGCGTCGTCGAGCGGCCAGCGAGCACCGGTCACCGTTACGCCGTTGCAAGGGCCGTGAAGCGCGAGCAGCGAGAACAGCTGCCCTGGCTCTATGTCGAGCACGCTGTGGCGCCCCGGGTGAAGCATCGAAAATCCGGCCCCACCGAGCACGGCGCGCACCGAGCCCAGCTCGGCAAGCGACGGATGGCCGAGTGCGAGAAGTGTGGCGAGCTGGTGATCCAGGCGTCGCTCGCCCGACTCGTCGACGCCGCCGACCACGAGCAGATGACGGACGCCCGGTACCTCGAGGCCGCGAGCGATCGCAATTTCGGTATCGGTGGCGTCCTTGTCCATCGGGTGCTCGTGGATTTCCACACCACGGGCGTAGGCCCACATGCGACCTGAGGCGCTGATGCTGTCGAGGTCGCCGACCAGTACTGCCGGCCGCAAGCCGGCAGCGACCGCGTGGTCCAGCCCGCTGTCGGCAGCGATGACCACAGCGTCGGGGCGGATGGCATCGAGCGCACGCGACGAAAGAGCGCCACCCCCGATGACCACCACTGCTTGCACCATTCGCATCCCTCCGCTGGCATTACCCAGATCAGGTTCTCGGGTCGGCGGCGGCGGCCACCCTCTCAGCCCACGATCCGCGAGCTCCCCATTCAGTTGAGCAGAAGTCTAACGCTGCTGGCGCTACTCGCGCGAGCGCTTCGTCTGGATGGTGACCATCGCCAGGCCGACGATGACCAGCGCCATGCCGCCGATCTGGATGCCCCGGACGGTGCTGCCGAGGAAGATGACCGACCACAGCACGGCCAGCGCCGGCTGCGAGACCTGCAACATGCTGATCACGCCGATGGGGACGGACTTCTGCGCGAACACCATCAGACCGTGAGCCGCGGTGCCGGTGAGTGCGGCGAGGATGACGATGAAGACGACCGAGCGCCACGTGATTTGGCTGAGGCTGCCTGGGAAGATGAACAGGCCAAGCGGCAGTGTGACGACCGCGGCGATGGGCGTGATAGCTGCCATCACCGCTGCAACCGAGCGGCCCTGGCGCAGCTTTCGACTGGTCAGGAGGTAGGCGGACCAGAGACACAGGGCAGCGACGATCCATGCGACACCGACCCACGAGAACTCACCATTGGCCGGAGCGAAGAACAGAACCACCGCCAGCCCGATGAGTGAGATGAGGCCGAATGCCAAGTCGCCGAGCCGAAGCCGTTCGTGAAAGAGCCACGCCCCGAGCGGCACCACCAAGAGCGGCGTCAAGGCTCCCGTGAACTCTGCGGAGGCGACCGTGGTCTTGGTGACGCCGGTGAAGAAGAACGTGATGTTGAGACCAAATGCAATACCGGGGATGAGTGCAGGTCGGATGTCCGCCCAGCTCAGCCACCGTTGCTCGGTCACCCGCAAAATGCCGATCCAGATGAACGAGCACAGGATCATCCGCCAAAAGGCAACCGCCACGCCTGGCGTCTCAGCCAACTTCACCAATGTGGAGCCGGCACTGAACAAAAGTATGACCGCAACGATCGCCGTCAGCCCGAGGGCACGACCTTCTGGCTTGCGAAATTTCCGCTCGGAAGGCTGCGAGTCGTCAACGAGGAGACCGGTTTCCTCGCTCACGCTGCGGTCTTGCGGCTGGTCTCGTGCACGCTGGCCACCCTACCGAGGCAGCGCCCTGCAAGGCCGAGCCGGGTGCCGTTGCCTTCGATCGTGAGCGTGACACTCGTGCGCGTGAGACTGGCGCGATGGGGAACAACAACGAACTTGCCGGTCGAGTTGCCATCGTCACCGGTGGTGGCCGTGGAATCGGGCGCGGCATCAGTGAATTGCTGAGTGCGCACGGCGCCACGGTGGCGGTCAATTACCGCAAGGACGCAGGCGCCGCCGCCGAGACGGTTGCGGCCATCGAGGCTGCAGGCGGGAGCGCACGGACGTACCAGGGCTCCGTCGACGATGCGGCCGATTGTGCGGCCTTGGTGGCCGCTGTGGTTGCGGACTTCGGTGGCATCGACATCTTGGTGTGCAATGCCGGCATTGCATCTCGCGGTCGAGCCGTCGCCGACACCGACCCCGAGGAAATGATCCGTGTCGTCGCCACACACGCCTTCGGCCCGCATCACCTCTCCCGCGAGGCACTGCCGTCCATGCGGACCCGCGGTCGCGGCGACATCGTGATGATCTCCTCGGTGGCCACCAGCCATCACTCGGCCAATGGTGCCCCATACAACATGGGCAAGGCGGCGATGGAGGCGCTGGCGTCAACGCTCGCGAAGGAGGAACGCCCCTACGGCATCCACGTCAACGTCGTGGCCCCAGGGTTGGTGGAGACCGAAATGGGCCTGCGATTGGCACGCGCCTTCAGCGGCAACCGCGACATGGAGGACCTGCGCTCGATGGATGCCGCGTCACCGTTTGGACGTGTCTGCCAGCCAGCCGATATCGCCAACGTGGTTCTGTGGTTGTGTAGCGAAGGCGCCGGCTATGTGACCGGCCAACGCATCGAGGTTGACGGCGGCGGCAACCGCTAGCAGGGCCCTACCGGGCTACTTCGGCAAGACGTCGCCGCGGTCGACGCGGGGCAGCTCGATGAATGTGCGACCCGGTGTGAGCAGGATCGGCGTGCCGTCGTCGGCGGTCAAGGTGAACGGTGCGAGACGGTCGGCACGTGTCCAGGTGCCGTGCACCATGTTGCCGCCGGTGAACACCCACACCTGGCCGGCGCCGACGCTCTGCGCGTCGGGACTACCGGAGATGCCCTGGTTGTAGACCATCTCCAAGATGACGACGTTGTTGGTGGTCAGCAGTTCGCCGTTGCGCTCATCGTGGGGCCGGCCGTTCTGCGCTCTGTCGTATACGAGCGTGGTGCTGTTCCATGTCCAGTCGACGGCATAGCTGTCCATTGAGAGCGTGACGCCGGCTGAGGGTGTACCCGCAACGGCGTCGTCCTGGGAGCGGAACTGGAACTGCGTAGGCGGAAGTCCAGCGCCAGCAGGGGCACGTTCCCACGCGAGATTGATGTCGAAGTAGAGGTTGTATGGCGCCTTGTCGAAGCCGACACGGAAGCACGCACCGGCGCAGAACGTTGGGCTCATGTCCACGATGTCGCTGTTTCGGATCGCGTTGGTCACCGTTCCGTTGCCGCCCGACCAGGCGAGGATCGGACTGCCAAGTGAGCCGAGCAGATCCACGTCCTGTAGCCGTCCCGATCGGATGGGACCGACTTCAGAGGCACCCTGGCTCTGAAAAGCCATTGCGAAGCGCGACACGTTGTCGTTGATGATCTCCTCGTAGACGATGTCCGCGAGGTTGGCGCCCGACGAAGGATGCGAGTCGTAGTTGCCGACTTTGGCCACAACGACCGGTCGCAACGCCAGCATCGGGTTGTCAGTCGGAACGGGCAGACCGGTCAGCGGGAACACCGGTACCGGCACCTCAGTGGTGGTGGTGGCGGGCACTGTGGTGGTCGTCGGAGGGTCCGTGGTGGTTGCCGCGGGAAGTGTGGAGAGCTCAATGGTCGCCGATGTGGTGGTCTCGGCGGCGTCGTTGCCACCGCCACCACAGGCAGCGACGAGCATCGCTGCAACGACAAGGAATGGCAAGGTGCGAGAAAAGCGCATCCGTCGATTGTGGCACTTGGGGGTCGCCAAACGGCGGCGCCCGCCTCATGACACACCGACGCGTGCTAATCAGGGGCATGCGCGATCCTCGCTACGACGTCCTCTTTGAACCAGTTCGCATCGGCCCCGTCACCGCTCGCAACCGCTTCTTCCAGGTGCCTCACTGCAACGGCATGGGCCACCGCCACCCCTCGTCGCTGGCGGAGATGCGTGGCGTGAAGGCGGAAGGTGGCTGGGCCGTGGTGTGCACCGAGGAGGTGGAAATTCATCACACCTCGGCGCTGGATGGAGCCGTGGAGGGGCGCTTGTGGGACGACGTGGACATTCCTGCGCACAGGCTGACGGTTGACCGCGTGCACGCGCACGGGAGCCTCGCGGGCATCGAACTGGTGCACAGTGGGCTGAACGCACCCAACACGTATTCGAGAGTGCCGGCGATCGCCCCGTCCGTGCGACCGGTCACCTCTGGCACGCCGTCGGTGGGGCGGGAGATGACGCTGGCCGACATTGCCGATCTTCGTGAGTGGCACCGCGCCGCAGTCCGCCGCTCACTGGAGGCCGGGTACGACCTGATTTATGTGTACGCCGCGCACGGTCTGACGATCTTTCAGCAGTTTCTGTCGCCGCGCTTCAATGTGCGCACTGATGAATATGGCGGTTCGTTGGAGAATCGCGTGCGCCTGCTGCGTGAAGTGCTGGAGGACACGCGTGAGCTGTGCGCTGGTCGCGCTGCAGTCGCGTGTCGAATCGTGGTCGACGAGCTGTTGGGCGTGGATGGTCAGGGGCGGGCGGTGGGCCTCGGGCGTGCTGAGATGGAGGAAGTGTTCGGCTTGATTGGCGAGCTGCCCGACCTATGGGACCTGATGGTGGGCGAGTGGGACTTCGACAGCAGCACCTCGCGCTTCGAGCAGGAGGGCTACAGCGAGCCGTTCGTTCACGGGTTCAAGCAGCTGACGACCAAGCCGGTTGTCATCGTCGGTCGCTACACGTCACCCGACACGATGGTGCGTCTCATCAATCAGGGCGTCACCGACTTCATTGGTGCTGCACGTCCGTCGATCGCCGATCCGTTTCTGCCGAACAAGATCTCAGAGGGTCGCGTCGACGACATCCGCGAGTGCATTGGCTGCAACATCTGCGTGGCCGGTGATTGGCTGAGCGTGCCCATCCGATGCACGCAGAACGCGTCGATGGGTGAGGAGTGGCGTCGGGGGTGGCACCCGGAACGCATCGCTCCCAAGCCCGCTGGTCGTCCTGACGCCAAGGTGCTGGTCGTCGGCGCGGGGCCAGCGGGGTTGGAGGCCGCGCTGTGGCTGGGCCGTCGGGGCTATGAGGTGGTGCTGACGGAAGGGTCGCGCACACTGGGCGGCCGCGTGGTGCGTGAGGCTGGTCTACCCGGTCTGGCCGAGTGGGGGCGCGTTCGTGACCACCGCGTGCTGCAGCTCGGGAAGCTGGACAATGTGCTCGTCACGCTGGAAAGCCCGATGACCGCTCAGGAGATCGTCGACTACGACTTCACTCACGTCGCGGTCGCGACAGGGGCGACGTGGCGTTCTGATGGCCTTGGTCGCTTTCACGCTGCTGGCGTCTTCGCGGGGGCGTTGACCCCTGATGACCTGCTGGCGGGCCGTCGCCCGACCGGAACCCGGGTCGTGATCTACGACGACGAGCTGTTCTACATCGGTGGCGTGCTCGCCGAATTGCTCGCCAGCGAGGGCTTTCAGGTCACCATTGTGACCCCCGAGTCCAAGGTGTCGGCGTGGACGGTGAACACGATGGAGCAGCACAGGATTCATCGTCGATTGGCCGCCGCCGGTGTGACCATCATCACCGATACCACGGTGATGGGGCACGAGGGTGACGTCGCGCGCCTGGCGTGCACCTACACCGGTCGCGAGCGTTCGCTGGGCTGTGACGCCGTCGTCTCCGTGACGTTTCGTGAGCCGCGCGCGCCGCTCGTCGGCCAGTTGCAGTCGCTCGGCTTCCCCCACGTGCAAGCCATCGGCGACGCCTACAACCCGGGCACCATCGCTGAGGCCGTCTACAGCGGCCGACTGTACGCCGAATCCTTTGAGTCGGCTGAGCAGGGGGTCGGTGTGACTCCCTTCCGGCGAGAGATCATCGGGCTGGCTGGCCGATAGCGTCTCCGCTGTGAGCACCCTCGCCGCTAGCCCCCTTGCTGTCGAAGTCACCAGTTCCATCATCACCATCACGCCCGAGGCGTTGGTCGAGCTGGCAGCACTCCGCGACACCGAACCCGACGCCGACCGTCTTGGTCTGCGCCTGGAGATCATCAGCGCCCCGGGCGAGGACTTCAAGTACGACCTCAGCTTCGATGTGGTCACCAAGGCGGCGTTCACCGACGAGGTGCGCACGCACGCCAACACCGACGATGCGGGTGTCACCACCACGCTGAAGGTCATCATCCCGGCCGCAAGTCGCGAGTTGCTGGAAGGCGGCACCCTCGACCATTCGTCGTCGGCGGGGCTCATCATTCGCAACCCCAACAAGCCGCAGCCTCCGGTCATCGAAGGTCTCGTCGCCGACGACGAGCTCAGTGCCGAGGTCGAAGCGATTGTTGCCGCCGAGGTCAACCCGGCGCTGGCCGCGCACGGCGGGTTCGTCACGTACGTCGGCCATGACAACGAAGGCACCGCCTACCTCACGATGGGCGGTGGTTGCCATGGCTGCTCGATGAGCCGCATGACGATGCTGGAAGGCGTACAGACGATGATCGTCGAAGCGTTGCCCGCCATCGAGCGCGTGCGCGACCTCACGGACCACACGTCCGGCGAGAATCCCTTCTATCACTGAGTCCCCTGGCGCTCTCTGCCCGACTCTTGAAGGGCAACCCATGCTCCTGAACGGGTACGGACACGTCTGCGGCACAGGCTCGACTCGTTGCGCTGGAACGTGGCTTGCGCTGTTTTGCTCAGCGACAACTTTTGTTGCACTTGACGGCGCTTGGTGAAGGAAAGTTTGTCGCTGAGCGAATCCAAGAGTGCCAGCCGGCTCGTCGGCACCGATCAGAAGTCGCCAGCGGCCTCGGTGTCGGCCACTTCAAGAGCATGATTTGGAGACGAAACGGAAGAGGCGATGAACTTGGCGATGGCGTCGAGTAGCGCATGCACGTCCGGTCCTAGCGTTGCCACGTGGCCGCTGTGAGCGAGAGTCAGCCGCGTCACCGGTCCACTAACCGTCGCTGCGATGACCTCGGCTCCGGCCGGGTCGACGACGTCGTCGAGCGCGCTGGTGACCAGCAAGACGGGGCACGTCACCGCGCCGAGGTCAGTGGCGACCACGCCGTTCGTCATTTCGAGCAGAGCCGAGATGGGTAGTCGGGTGTACCCGACCTCACCGTCGGCCAGCGGCGGCCCGTCTACCCAGTCGTGGCCGCGGGACTGCCGCCACTCCAGTCCATCAACTGCGTCTGGATCTGCAGCGGGTGGGTTGATGGCCACGACGGCCCGGCAGTCACCTCGGGCAGCAACGGCCAGAGCGAGGGAGGCCCCCATCGACTGACCGATGATCACGTCCGCAGGCAACGACTGTGCCGCTGCGAGCCACTCTGACCAGCCGACCGTCTCCAGGTCTTCCTCCACCGTGCCGTGGCCGGGCAGTGTCGGGGCCTTGGTGGTGTGCCCGAGTGCGCGAAGACCGTCGACCAAAGGCTGCATCGTTGCCGCAGTGCCTCCGAGCCCGTGAAGCAACAACACGTTCGCCATGGCGTCGTTGTCGTGCATGGCGCTACTCGGGCAGGGCGGCAAGGAGGTCGGCCAGCAGATCCGACGGGTCTTCCAGACCGACGGACACACGCAGCAGACCCCCGGAGACGCCTTGCTGGGCGGCTTCCTCATCGGTGAGGCTGGCGTGTGTGGTAGTGCGGGGGTGGCACGCAATGGTCTCGGGGCCGCCCAGCGAGGTGGCCACGCGAACCAATGCGACCTTGCTGAGTAGGTGCTCAACCGCGGCAACGCCACCGGCCAGGTCGAAAGCAAGGACTGTGCCGAACTGACGCATTTGGCGTTTGGCCAGGTCGTGCTGTGGGTGAGTGGACAGGCCCGGGTAGTGCACGGCGGCAACTGCCGGATGGCGCTGTAGTTCTTCGGCGAGATGTAACGCGCTCGCAGCTTGATGGTTCGTGCGAACCCCGAGGGTGCGAATGCCGCGCAGCGCGTTCAGTGCATCGAACGGCGACGGCGTTGCGCCATGCAGGACGCTGTAACCCCAAATCTCGTTGAGCAAATCGCGCTCGCCGCTGACGACACCGAGGGTGGCGTCGTTGTGTCCGGCGATGCCCTTCGTGGCCGAATGCAACGACAGGTGCACGCCGTGAGCCAGCGGCTGCTGGCCCATTGGCGTCGCGAACGTCGAGTCGACCAGGGTGATGGGGCCGCGCAGAGCGCCCAGCTCATCGAGATCGACCAACTCCAGCAGAGGATTCGACGGGGTCTCAGCGATCACCAGCATGGTGCGGCCGGGCTGTACTGCCGCGGCGAAGGCACCGGACTCGGTGCCGTCGACGAACGTGACCTCGATGCCGAAACGGGCGCACGGCCCCTGCAGGAACGCGAGCGTGGCCGAATACAGCTGGCGTTGGGCAACGATGTGGCTGCCCTGGCCGCACAGTGCGAGCACGATGGTGCTGATTGCGCCCATGCCGCTGGCAAAGGCCAGGGACGACTCGGCGCCTTCCAGCGCAGCGACGGCGTCCTCGAATGAAGCGACAGTTGGGTTGGCGTAGCGGCCATAGAATTCGCCCGAGCGCACACCGGTTGCACGGCGACGAGCGTCGTTCATATCAGCCGATTCCCACACGCTGCTGGCCCACAGTGCAGGGGCGAGCGAGCGGCCGCTGTGCCCGCGCCCGGCCGTGATCGCGCGAGTCGCCGGCAACTGCGGTCGCGTCGTTGGTGTGGGCGACGGTGTTGGCGAGACTTCGTCTGGCATCTAGCCAAGACTACGGCACCGTTCTACGCTGCCCCGCATGACTATTGATCTGGGTGAGCTGTATCTGGGGGCACGCAGCCGAATTTCGGAGCTGGTCTCCGGTCACGGCGTTGATCCGACGCTGCAAGTGCCCGCGACACCCGAATGGACCGTGCACAGCGTCGTCGCACACGTGTCGGGCATCGCTGCCGACGCAAGCAGCGGCAATATGGAGGGCGCGCCGGGCGAGGCGTGGACCGCTGCCCAAGTCGCACGAGGCGCCGGCCGAACCATTGCGGAGATGGTCGAAGAGTGGGAGACGACCGGCCCGTTGATCGAGGGCTTCCTGTCGTCGCCGGCGGGCGAGGCCGCAGCTGCTGCGGTGATGGACATCCACACCCACGAGGCCGACGTACGGCAGGCATTGAATTTGCCAGCGGGCGTGCCAGAGGAGTTCCTGGCGTGGGCCGGGGCGACTCTGCGCCGCGGTTTCGCCGAGCAAGTAGCCGCTGCCGGCCTGCCGCCCGTGGAGGTGACGGCGAACGACTTCGAATGGTTCCGGGGTCGCCTCGGTCGGCGCACGGTGGAGGAAGTGCGTGCGTACGGCTGGCCTGCCGATGCGGAGCCGTACCTCGACACGTTCTTCATCTTTGGCCGGGCGACCGCGTCGTTGGGTGAAGCGTCGTTGGGTGAAGCGTCGTTGGGTGAAGCGTCGTTGGGTGAAGCGTCGTGATTGGTCGTCTCGACGAGATCGTCATCGACTGCCACGACCCGGTGCGACTCGCCGGGTTCTGGCAGCGAGTGCTGGGGGGCTACATCGTGCGGCAGAGCCACGAGTGGGTCGCTCTCGAACCGCCAACGGGCATCGCCGTCTCGTTCCAGCTGGTACCCGAGGCCAAGACAGTGAAGAACCGGGTACATCTCGACGTCGACGTGGGCGATCTCGAAGATGCTGTGGCCGCGATCGTCGCGGCGGGCGGCAGTCGCGTCGGTGCTGTCGTGTATGACGAGATGGGTGGGTTTCAGGTGATGGCCGATCCGGAAGGCAACGAGTTCTGCCTGATCAACGGGCCGACAGCAATCACGGCCTGAGCCACTTTGGCGGGAACTGAGCTCGAATCGGGGGCCGTTGATCGCCTACGGCAATTAGGGTGCGACGTCATGACGTCTCCGATTCGCCGCATTGCACTTTCTACTGGCGGCGGCGATGCGCCAGGGCTGAACGCGGTGATCCGGGCCGCGACCCTGGCATCACTGAACCGCGGTTGGGAGGTTGTGGGCATCCGCGACGGCTTCAACGGACTGTTCCGCCCCGAGCTGTACCCCGATGGTGGCCTGATCAATCTCGGCCGGGAGGACGTGCGCGGCATCGTGCACCTCGGCGGCACCATTTTGGGCACCACCAATCGAGGCAGCCCGACCGCGTACCCAACTCAGCAGGCTGACGGCAGCTGGGTGGAGGTAGACCGCAGCCCAGAGCTACTGGCGATGTTTGAGCAAGAGGGCATCGACGCGCTGGTCACCATCGGTGGCGACGGTTCGTTGACCATCGGCAACCACCTGCATCAGGCTGGCTTGCGCGTCATCGGCGTGCCCAAGACCATTGATAACGATCTGGAAGGCACCGACGCCACATTCGGTTTCGATACCGCCGTCAGCTTCGCCTCGGAATGCATTGATCGCCTGTTCTCCACGGCGACGTCACACGGGCGCGTGATCGTGGTAGAAGTGATGGGTCGCTATGCGGGCTGGATCGCGCTCAATGCGGGTGTCGCCTGCGGTGCGCACGCGATTCTGATTCCCGAGATCCCCTACGAACTCGAGCCGGTGGCCGCCACCATCCGTCAGCGTGAGGAGCGCGGCTCGAAGTTCTCCATCGTCGTGGTCGCCGAGGGAGCCCGCCGGATTGGCGGCAGCGTGTCGGTGCTGGGCAAGGCCGTTGGTCAGGCTGAGCGACTCGGTGGCGTCGGCGAGAAAGTCGCCGCAGAGCTGGAGATGCTGACCGGCAAGGAGGCCCGCACGGTGGTGTTGGGTCACTTGCTTCGCGGCGGCACACCGACCTCGTTCGACCGGTTGCTCGGGCTGCGTTTCGGTGCTGCGGCTGTACGGGCGCTCGACGAGGGCGAGAACGGCGTCATGGTCGCCCTCGCTTCGCCGACGGTGAAGTACGTGCCGCTCAGCGAGATCAGTTCCCGCCAAAAGACGGTGCCGCTGGATTGCGACACGATGTTGACGGCGCGCGACATGGCCATCAACTTCGGCGACGCAATGCCCGCGTAACTAGGGCTGCTGGTCGACCGCTGCGTGACAATGCCATCGACTTCGGCGACGCAATGCCGGCCTAGATGTCTGTCTGCTGATTGAGACGTGCGATGACGTTGGCGGTGACCTGGCTGACCGCTGGGTCATCAAGTGCGTAGACCCAGTCGGTGGTGCCGATGGTGGCGACGGTTCCACCTGTCTCGCCAGCTGGCTTGCACGTCAACATGACGGCGTTGCCGTGGCGGACGCGAGCGATTGAGTCGGCGCTGATGTCGCCGTACAAGCGCTCGGCGACGAACTCGAGGTCGCACTGGTCGGAACTCGCGGCGACCGACGCCGGGTACTCGCCCTCGCCCAGGCTGGACGCTGGTGCGAAGGCGACTACTTCGGTGTGTGGTGCTGCGTCTGTCTGGGCGGCGACCGGCAAGCCGAACTCGTCGAGTCCCAGTCGTACGCCAACTGTCTCGTAGCCCACGGCGCCGAACGACGAACCCAACTGGTCGCCGTAGCGCAGACCGGTGCCTTCGAACAGCCAGTGGTTGTCCCGGTACACGGTGAAGCCGCCGCTGGCGCGGGGAGTTGCCTGCCCGAACCGGCTGTACAGGCCGTAGGCGGAGCCGGCGCCGAGGAAACGCCACTCCGGCCGACCTATTACCGGGTCGCACCACATGCCGGTCATCTCGCCCTCGCGGTCGGTGCCCAAGACTGGGTCGGTGCGGTGGGCGTTGTACTTGTGGGCCGTCATGGTGCGTCCTTCGTCGGTGAGCCGCACCTGCCAGAACATAGTGTTGCCCGACAGGCTGGCGTAATTGCCGCCATCTGCGACATGCCGTTCGACTGTGTCGCGCTGCGCCGCAGACCAGTACTCGTCGTGGCCCACTCCCAGCACCAGTCGGTATCCGTCGACGACTGACGGATCGCGCTCCAGGTCGCTGGACACGGCGTAGTCGAGGGCGATGCCCTTGGCTTCGGCCCACTCGACGAATCGGCGCTCGTACGTGAACCAACCCGCTGAGCTCATGTAGCCGGGGTATCCGTTCGCCCAGCGGTATGCCTGGTACACCTCGCCATCGACGTCGGGTCTCTCACCCGGACGTGTCGGCCGGCTCTTGCGGTCGTCGCGCTCGGTTCGCTCGCGCGACAACATGCCCCGCCCGAATGGCCGGTCGAAGCTGACCTGATGCCCGCCCGTGTACAGGCTGCGACCGCCCCAGTTGTTGTACGCGTTGTACGTGTTGGTGGCAATCACCAGCAGGGGGTTACCCGAGTTGCGCCTGTCCTGCGAAGCGCGAACGACGAACATCGCATACCCGGTCGCTCGGTCTGGTTGCGCGCCATGGGCCCGCAGCGTGACGAGGTACATCCCGCTGACCCACTCATCACCGACCGGAATCGTCAGCGCCACCGGCCATCCGCACCCATTCGAGTCCGCGTCCGCAGGCGTGTGATGCGCCACGCCCACCAACCCAGTTCGACTCCAGACCACACCGTCAGCCGCGCCGCCGTCGACGCCAGCACAGCCAACAGGGCCCGCACCCATGCCCGCGCCCATGCCCATGCCATCGCCCTCGCCCGCGCCCATGCCCGCACTCATGCCCTCGCCCTCGCCCTTGCCCTCGCCCGCGCCCATGCCCGCACTCATGCCCTTGCTCTCGCCCTTGCTCTCGCCCTTGCCCTCGCCCTCGCCGATGCCCATGCCCTCGCCCATGTCGGCCGTTGGGCCCGCGGCGGCGTCCTCGGTAACACCTGCACCCCCGTGCGCGGCAGTCCAACGCCGCACGTCGACGTCGTAAGAGTCTGTGGCACACCAGACGTGCAGGCCCACGCCCTGGCCGGGCAGGTAGCTGAGCTGGTCGCAGTACGCCTCAACAGCGTCGTAGTGGGTCACGTCATCGGCCATGCCGGGACCGTACTCGCCCCGCCGCTAGGCGGCCCATGCGTGGGGTGGTGGGTGTTTGGAGATGTTGTTGCCTGGTCTGGTGATGGTGAGCGTTCGGTCGGACGCCAAGTTCAGTACCCATCCGCCCTCGTGCACCAGGTGATGGTGTCGACCGCACAACGGGAGCATGTTTCCGATATCGGTGAACCCGCCGAGCGAGTACCAGTTCACGTGGTGGATCTGGCAAAGGTCGAACGGGGTTTCACACAGGGCACAGGTGCGGTAGAGCACGCGTAGAGCTCTCCGTTGGGCTCGGTTGGCGAGTCGTGTCTCGCGCCCGAGTAGCAGCCGCACTCCGTCTGCGGACACCACGACGGGTGTGATCGACCCGATACATGCCCAGCGGCGGATCGTTTCGACTGGCAACCCGAAGCCGCCGAGCCCGATGTCGACGACGCTGCCCTCACGCCTGTGCCCCTCGCGCAGCGTGCGCTCATCAATGATCACCGTCACATCCGGCACCCCACCCCCAGCGGTGGGTGCAGGGTGAGACCCAATGGCGTCACTCCGTGCGCCACCACCCGATGGACCTTCGGCCTGGCCGCCGCCGTGATTCGGTGCGCCGCCGTTGCCTGGAACGCCGCCACCCGACCCGCCACTCGACCCGCCAATCGACCCGCCACTGCCGGATGGGCTCCCGCCGGTTGGTCGCATGCCACCAACCGTGGCTTCATCGATGTCACCGGTGTCACCGGTGACGGACGCAGAGGCGGTGTCGCGGACTCCGACCAGGTCGGCGAGGGCGAGCGCGGCGAAATGTTGTTGCATGTCGACGGGGTCGGTGGGGCATGTGTCGGGTATGCCACCGGCACGGATGCGATTGATCTGGTTCCTCAACCGCCCTTCCATGCGGGCACCGGTGGCGGGGTCGAACCGGCCGGCGAGATTCCACATCCCGTCCGCGTCCAGCCACCACCGCAACCGTGCCTGGCGTCGTTGGCGTTCCAACTTGGCGAGCCCGTCGTCCTTGCGGGCTTGCGCAACCACATGCTCAACGGTCTTTCGAAATGCAGTCGCTGTTTGTTCACCGGCAGCCAGCGCCAGCCGCTTCCCGTGTGCGGCGACCGCCGCTCGCTCGGATTCCGATAGGTCGGCAGTGGCCCGGGCGACGGTGTCGATGCGATCACCCGACGTAGCGCCGTCAGACAGTGCGGCACCGAGTTCGGGTATTGCAGAGGCCGTGTTGGCCCTGTCGCGTAACCGTTCCGCATGCATCAACGACGACTTCGATGCCTTTGCCACCACATCCTGCGGAAACAACGACGTGTCGGTCGCAGCGAACTCGTCCAGCCGGCGAACGACCTCGACCTCACGTGCATCGAGCATCCCACGCACCACATTGATCGCGACCAACTCGGCCCGGCACACGGCAACGTCGGACAACGAAGTGTCCGAAATCAAAGGTCGCAGAGCCGTCACGTTCATACGAACAACAGTACTCAAGGGATGTGACAGAGTACTTTTGTTGTGAACTGCAGGCGTTCTGCGGCGAAGAATGGGTGATGCGCGGCGACCAACAGGCAGAGGGAACGTCGCCCGCAGTCTCTGTTCTGTTCTATCGGTACGCCGCCGCCGTGCATCGCTTTGCTGCTCGCCGTCTCGGGGATGGTCCGGCAGCCGACATCACTGCCGACGTCTTTCGCATCGCCATCGAGCGGTATGAGAGCTTCGACAGCCGTCGGGGGCATCCACGTGCGTGGTTGTTCGGCATCGCCGCCAATCTGATTCGCGGGCATTGGCGAACAGAGGAGCGCCACCTGCGGGCGCTGGCCAGGGAAAGGGGACGGGTCGCTTCTCCGATCGATCCGCTGCTTCACATCGACGATGCAGTCGATGCGAGCGCGGAACTGGACCGAGTGATGCTGGCCGTTGCGGCCCTCTCCCCTGAAGATCGTGATCTGCTCACGCTGTTCGCGTGGGAGGAATGCGGGTACGCAGAGATTGCCGAGGCGCTGGATATTCCCGTGGGCACCGTGCGCAGCCGCCTGCACCGAATACGTGGAGATCTTGCGAGCCAACCTGTCGAGGAGTCGAACCGATGAACGGACTTGAAGTCTTTCGTGACGCCCGCCCAGCAGTTGCGCCGGTTGATGACGCCTCCGCCGCTGCCATTCACGGTCGTCCTCGAGGACGCCCGACTGAT